>JBGTDP010000357.1:0-5747 GCA_041748255.1 Thermosynechococcaceae cyanobacterium
ATCGCCTTGGCAACCCGTGGTTTCAAAGTCAATTCCACCTTTGCCAAATTCATTGCCCAAAACCAAGCCCGATTTAGCGCTTTTACCTCCACCCGCAAGCTCTATTTGCCTAAGGGTGAAGTCCCCAAAGTTGGCTCAACCTTTACCAACCCTGACCTAGCGCAAACCTACCGCCTGATTGGTCAGCAGGGAGCCAATATTTTCTATCGGGGGGCAATCGGTCAGGCAATTGTCTCCACGGTTCAAAAGCCGCCGACGGTCAAAACCCCTGCTTTTCAAGTTGTGCCGGGAAAAATGACCCTGACGGATCTAGACTATTACCATCTCCAAGTTCGGCCGCCGATCGCCACCAACTACCGGGGCTACAAATTTTATGGCATGGGGTTGCCCAGCAGTGGGGGGATTACCAGCGCTGAGGTTTTGAACTTAGTTGAAGGCTTTAACCTAGCCCAGCTGGCAAAACCGCAAGCCCTGCATACCCTAATTGAGAGTGAACGCTTGGCCTACGCCGATCGCAGTGCTTACTTGGGAGATCCAGAATATGTAGATGTTCCCCTGCCTGGATTGCTCAGTCAATCCTATGCCCAACAGCGGCGGGGGCTGATTGGTGATCGGGCTCCGGCGGCTCCAGCTAAAGCTACCCCTGGCAACCCGCTGCCCTATCAAACCGATCCTAGCCCCAGCCTTACCCTGGCCCAACCCCAGGCGGCTAACGCCCAGCCAGAAGGATTGACCACAGCTCATCTGAGCGTTGCCGATCGGTTTGGGAATGTGGTTGCCTACACCCTGACCATTGAGCAACTGGGGGGCTCAGGCATGGTGGTTCCTGGCTACGGGTTTTTGCTCAACAACGAACTGACCGACTTTAACCTTGAGCGCCCGAATCCAAATGTGCCAGAACCCGGAAAGCGACCCTTGAGCAGTATGGCCCCCACCCTTGTCTTTGCCCCCGACGGCAGAGTGATGGCCTTTGGTTCACCGGGGGGATCTACGATCATCACCACAGTCCTGGGCATTGCGGTTAATCTAATTGATTTTAATTTGGGGATTGCCCAAGCGATCGCCGCCCCCCGTTTGTCACAGCGAAACACGGGTGCTACGCAAGTTGAAAATGGGTTTGAGGCAACCCCAACCGGGCGAGCTTTAGTGGCATTGGGGCACCAACTTGAGCCTGTACCAGAGATTGGGGCAGCCACAGGACTGGTGGTATATCCGAATGGCTCTATGGTGGGAGCGGCTGAGCCAACCCGACGGGGTGGGGGCTCGGCGATGGTCGTTAAATCTGCTTCCTAAGGCGGCGAAATTTCTGTCTGCCGCAAAGATCATTTTGCCCAGAGTTAGGGAATTCTAGTCAGTAGCCAAACCAATCATTGGTCTAGACCCAAATGGATCAGCAGCAAACTGATTCTGGGCTCGGTGATTGGGAGGGGGATTTTAATCCACAAGCACAGGTTCTAGGAGCCACTGAGCCAAAGGATTGAAGGGCAAGATGACGTTACGCCAGAAGACGCTGCTAATTATTGGCATTACTCTTATTAGTCTGGCTGGGGTGTTGTCGGCGACTGCCTCAACCATCCTTTTAGGCGGCTTTATCAAAATAGAGCAGCAAGATACCCACCAGAATGTCCAACGAGCCCAGGCTGCTTTAGCAGAGGATGTGGCCCAGTTGGATGTGATGAACAGTGACTGGGCTGTTTGGGATGACACGTATAAATTTATTCAAAATCCTAACCCGGCCTACACTAAAACAAATCTCAACCGTGAAACCTTTGCCAGAGTCGGGATTAATTTAATTCTGTTCACCCACCGTTCTGGTCGCACAGTCTATGCCAAAAGAATTGATCTAGAAACCAACCAGTTATCGGCGGTTCCCCCAGATACTCACAAACAACTGGCTGCCTATAAACTTCTGAAGCCCCGCCCTGGACAGCTTAGTCGCACGGGGATTGTTTTAATGCCAGAGGGGCCAATGCTGGTAACTGCCAGATCCATCTTAACCAGTCAGGGGAATGGCCCTGTTCGGGGCACCTTGATCATGGGGCGTTATCTAGATGCCAACAAAGTTAATAATTTAGCTGGGCGAACGCATCTGTCCTTGAAGATGATGCCAATCAACCAGGCCCGGCTAAGCCCTGATTTTCCGGCGGCAAGTTTAGCCTTGAAGCAATCTTCTACCTTCATTCAGCCGCTTAACCCTCAAACGGTTGCCGGATACACCCTGATCAGAGATATCTCGGGGAAACCCGCCTTGGTAACGCGGGTAGACCTTCCCAGGGCTATCTATCGCCAAGGAAAGGCCAGCATCCGTTACTTTATCTTCTCCCTCCTAGCCGTGGGGCTGCTGTTTGGGGTGGCAACCCTGGTACTGCTAGAGAAATTTGTTTTGGCCCGGTTATCGGCCCTGAGCCAAGCCGTCAGTACAATTGGCAAAAAAGGGGATTTGTCTGCCCGCATTGCTGTGACTGCTGAGGACGAACTCTCAACCCTAGCCAATGAGATCAATGGCATGCTGATCGCCTTGGAAAGCGTTCAAAAACAGCAGCAAGAAAGTGAAGGCCGCCTGCGCCACCAAACAACGGTTCTGGCCGAATTGTCCCAGCGAAAACTATTTAAGCATCATGATCTCAAGGCAATCTTAGCGGAGATCACCAAAGCTGCGAGCGCCACCCTTGCCGTCGAGCGCGTTAGCATCTGGCTGTTTAACCGCGATCGCACTCAGTTAGTTTGTGCAGATCTCTACCAGCGCATTCCTGACCAGCATTCCCAGGGACTTGAACTGGCGACGGCGGATTACCCGGTCTATCTCAACGCCTTGGAAACCGAACGAACCATCGCCACCTATGCCGCTCAGACAGACCCCAGAACCGCAGAATTCTCAACCCACTACTTTATTCCCCTGGGGATTGCTTCGACCTTAGATGCCCCGATCTGGCTAAATGGGCAAATGCTGGGGGTGATCTTTCATGAACACACGGACACAGCTCGCCAGTGGAGTTTAGAGGAACAAAATTTTGCCGGTTCGATTGCAGACTTAGTTTCTTTAGCAATGGATGCCTGGGAACGCCGCCGCTCTGAAGAAGCCCTGCAAAAAGCCCATGATGAATTAGAAGTCAGAGTTCAACAGCGAACCACCGAACTGGCAAGCGTCAATAAAGCCCTCCATCACGATGCCACCCATGACGGGTTAACCGGCTTGCCCAACCGAGCCCTGTTTATGGACCGCCTGGAATCTGCCATTCACCAGGCCGAATACGGCAGTCATTCCTTGTTTGCATTGCTGTTTTTAGATTTAGACCGCTTCAAGATTGTCAACGATAGCCTGGGGCATATGGTGGGCGATCAGCTTTTAATGGCGATCGCCCGTCGGCTGGAGGCAGGGCTGCGTCCTGGGGATACCGTTGCCCGCCTGGGGGGAGATGAATTTGTGATCTTGCTAAAAGGGATTCAAGATCTGGGGGATGCCACCCGGATTTCTGAGCGGTTTCAACAAGACTTGGCCCTACCCTTCAAGCTGAGTGGGCAGGAGGTATTTACCACCGCCAGTATTGGGATTGCCCTGGGGTCAAGCCTTTATGAGTCTCCCGAAGATTTAATGCGGGATGCTGATACAGCAATGTATAAAGCAAAGTCCTTGGGCAAAGCCTGTTATGAGATCTTTGACCCGGACATGCACATTCATGCAGTGGCACTGTTGCAGTTAGAGACCGACCTCCGGCGAGCAGTTGATCGCTTAGGGCCGCTGTGGCCTTGCCGTCAGACTAGCCCTGTCCCGATGGTGGAGAAGCCGCCAGAATTTCATATTCACTATCAACCAATTATCTGTTTAAGAACTGACAAAATCACCGGGTTTGAAGCCTTGGTCCGCTGGCAGCATCCAGAGCGGGGCTTGATTTCCCCTTTAGAGTTTATTCCAGTGGCAGAAGAAACTGGACTAATTTCTCCGATTGGCAACTGGGTGCTACAAGAAGCTTGCCGACAGACAAAGGCTTGGCAGGCGCAGTTCCCAGAAACGGCTGCAGCGTCACTAACCGTTAGCGTAAATCTCTCTGCCAGACAGTTTGGTCAATCGGATCTAATTGGCCAAATCCTTCAAACCCTGGAGGTGACAGGTCTAGATGCCCACCACTTAAAGCTTGAGATTACTGAAAGTGCGATTATGGAAAATCCTGACCTGACCGCGGCAATCCTGTCTCAACTCCGGGCCTTGGGAATTCAATTGCATATTGATGATTTTGGCACAGGGTATTCTTCTTTAAGTTATCTGCATCGGTTTCCGGTGGATGCCCTCAAAATTGATCGCTCCTTTATCACCCGCCTAGGAATTGAACGCGATCGCCAGGGTCTGCAAATTGTCAACACAATCGTCACCCTAGCGCAGAATTTAGGCATGGAGGTGGTGGCCGAAGGCGTAGAAACTGTTGAGCAGCTAGCACAACTGCAAAAGTTAGGATGCAAATACGCTCAGGGCTTTTGTTTCTCGCAGCCCCTGGATAGTCTGGCTATGGAGGAACTGCTTGCCACCCGGTTTAGGCATCCAAACCAGTACCAAAACGGTTTTAAAGCTCAGGTTAGCCTATAGCTGTACCCAGCATTGGGCTGGATTTAGCCTCGGCGCTGGGCTTTAGTTCAAAGCAGCTCGCCTGATTGAGGTTGAGGAATACGAATGCAAATTTTCCTAAAAGTAGGTTAGGCTTTGAATGTTTGATCTAAGTTTTTTCCCATGGCTGCAGTTAATTTTTATTGGTTTAGTCAAGTCCACCGGGAGTGAGCCCTCGTTGGGGTTGAAACTCTCTAGGTGGACCGCAGTCTAAAAGCTGCGGTTTTTTGCTTCTATATCTGAACTTGAACTAAAAGCGCAATTATGTTCTCTCTATCCTGCTGGCATCGCTTTACTTTTTGGTCCTGGAGTGGTCCTGGGTAAAGCAGTTGTGCTGTTTTTTTCGACCCCGGGACTCTTGGTTCCGGGTTTTTTGTTGTTAATAATTTGAATTTGGAGGTTCTCTGATGCTTGATGCCAAACGTGTGACGCGATCGCATTCCCACCCGCAAACAAAGGTGCGACTCTCTGAGACTGTGACCTTTGGCGGCCAGGATCTAGTGGTGATTGGGGGTCCCTGTGCGGTTGAAAGTCTGGACCAAATGGAGGTGGTTGCCAGGGGACTCCAAGGCGTTATCCATGGGCTTCGGGGAGGCGCCTACAAACCCCGAACCTCTCCCTATGCTTTTCAGGGTTTGGGCTTAGAGGGCCTCAAGATCTTGGCCGAGGTTCGCCAGCGCTATCACTTGCCGGTGATCACCGAGGTGATGTCCAGCTCACAAATTGAGGCCGTGGCGGCTCACGCTGATATGCTCCAGATCGGCAGTCGCAATATGCAAAACTTTGACCTGCTCAAGGCTGTCGGACAGTCTGGCAAGCCGGTCTTGCTGAAGCGGGGATTGGCGGCTCAGCTAGAGGAGTTTGGGATGGCTGCAGAGTATATCCTCGCTGAGGGCAACGATCAGGTGGTGCTGTGCGAACGGGGCATTCGCAGTTTTGATACCTATACTCGCAATGTTTTGGATTTGGGAGCTGTGGCGGCCTTGAAGCAACTGACACACCTACCCGTGATTGTGGACCCCTCCCACGCTACTGGTAAACGAGAACTGGTCCCTGACTTGGCCAGAGCCGCGATCGCCTGTGGGGCCGATGGTCTGATCCTTGAGTGTCACCCCGACCCAGAAAAGTCCGTCTCCGATGCTCGCCAGGC
>JBGTDP010000358.1:0-1860 GCA_041748255.1 Thermosynechococcaceae cyanobacterium
TGCAGAACCGCAGGTTGAATTCCCTTGGGTTTCTACTTTATCTTCATGAGTCTTAACTATTTCCTAAATCACTCAGGATGAAGAGAATTTAAGATCCAGATTTGTCATTGGGAATAGAATTACCCCCTGGCAAAGGCGTGCCCAGCTTACTCAAATCAGTTGCATACCCCCCTGTCACCAGATAGACAGAATCCGCCAGTGCACCAATCCGACGGATAGCCTCTCCCAAGCGATCGCGAAAAGCTCGACCCAGGAAATAGGCAGGAACAATACCCCAGCCTGTTTCCTCGGCAACGATAATAATTCTACAAGCAGCGGTATTGAGACTCTGACATAACGTTTCTAAAGTCTGGTTCCAGGTATCTTCATCCTGATCCTGGATATTGGTTAGCCAAGTGCCTAAGGAATCAATTAATAAACAAGAGGTTGGGGCAGTCTGTCGAATCGCCGTTGCCAACTCAACCGGCACTTCTAAGGTTTCCCAAGCTGTAGGGCGACGACGATGATGTCTGACAATCCGTTGCTGCCACTCCAGATCTTCTGGATCAACCTGAGAAGTGGCAATGTAAGTTACACGCTGACCAGATTCAGAAGCAAGCAGTTCAGCCCACTCGCTTTTACCAGAGCGGGCCGGGCCTGTGACTAAGATTAGCCAACCTGATGAAGAATCATGTTTCATACTAATTGAATTGGTCTTTGGGATCAATTCTACGAGATAGTCCTTGATTGCAGAAAATCATGGTTGATAATGACATCAGAGTTCAAACAGGTTTTGTGTCAGAAAAATCTAGACCTTGGCTAATTCGAGTCGTGCTAGGGGCAGCAATTTTAGCCTTTGTCGGTCTTTCAATTATCCCCATCTTCAGTGCCATCCGAGACGAGCGCCAAGCAGCTACACCAGCCAGCCCGGAAACCACAACCGTAACCGAGGCTAAAAAATCAGAACTTCAGAGCCAAGAAAAGGGTTATGAAGCGGTTCTGCAACGAGAGCCTGAAAATCAGGCTGCCTTGCAGGGGTTGTTACAAACCCGTCTTCAGAAAATCCAGGCTAAAACTGGTGAGGTCAAAGATGTCATTGATCCTTTACAAAAACTCTCTCAGCTTGATCCTGGACGAGCTGAATATAAAATTTTACTGGCGCAAGCGCAGCAACAGGTTGGCAATCAGGAGGAAGCAGCCCAAAACTATCAATCAATTCTGGCGGCCAAACCAGGTGAGATACAAGCGCTGCAAGGACTTGTGGCGCTTCGCTTGCAGCAACAACAGCCTGAGACTGCCGTTCAAATCCTTCAAAAAACCCTAGATACAGCGCCTCAGATAAACCAAACTCAACCTGGTAGCGTCGATGTTCCTCGGGTGCAGCTATTACTTGGAGAGGTATATGCCCTTCAACAGCGTTATGACCAAGCGATCTCAACCTACGACCAGATAATTGCAGCTGACAAAAATGATTTTCGGCCTGTCCTGGGTAAAGCCCTCATATATAGAGAGCAAGGCAATAGAAATGTTTCTAAATCTCTCTTTGACGCTGCAGTGAGCCTCGCCCCAGCCCAATACAAAGATCGTATTAAGCAAATCGCAGCTGGGTCTCCTACCCCTCCCGTGAATCGCCAGGAGTTTTCGCCTCAAGAATAGGTTTAACAAAAAGGCTTCCCCATTGTGAATACGCTGGGGAAGCCTTTTTGTTGTTGAATATTATCCTGGCACCGAGTTATTTTCCCAGGGGGCAACCCCCCAAGTATCTTCACCGCTGCGATGTTTCACCTCTGAGTTCGGGATGGGTCAGTGTGGGTCCACCGCGCCATAAGCACCAGGAAAGATTTATAGAACCTTCAAGGCTGCATAGCAATGTCAATGTAT
>JBGTDP010000359.1:0-3552 GCA_041748255.1 Thermosynechococcaceae cyanobacterium
AGGGGAGTCTGGAACTGCTGCTGGACCGCTGGGGGGGAGGCCAGCTCAATCCAGCCCAAAAGCTCAACCGCCAGTGTGGTCAGGCGATCGCACAGGTTGCGGGTGCTCTCACTGATGCCCCTAGGAAGTTGTGTGCGCTGAGGATAGAAGTGAAAAAACTCCTTGAGATCGGGTTGGTGATAGTCTTTGGCCTGCTCGGTTTGAAACGGAAAATACCCCGATTGCTGGCTGGGCTCAAAAACGTACTGGTGCTTCTGGTCGGAGGCAAAAAACTGCTGCCACTCCCGGTAGGTTTGGGTAATTAAATCCCTGGGAATTGGTGAGTTCTGGATGACTGCAAACCCCGTTTGATGAAGCGCTTGGGCCAGCTTTGATCCTGCCTCAGGATCTAGATAGGGGATTTTAGGAACGTACATCCAGGGCTCCTTTTGCCTGAGCGGCTAAGTGGGCAGCGCCATAGGCTGCAGCAGTGTGGGTTGATTTTTCCACCGGAACTTGAAGCTGACGCTGGCGAATTGCCTCCCAAGCTAAATTGCTGGCCCCACCCCCGGCTGTGTAAACCTTGGTCAGTGGGGTTGTCCCTTGTTTTTCTAGGCGTTGATAGCCTTGGGCTTCAATTCGAGCCAGACTTTCTAGTAATCCATGCAGAAATTCTACTCGGTTCTGAGGTTGGGGATGTAAGCGAGGCTGCAGGTGGGGATCATGAATGGGAAACCGTTCCCCCAGTTTTGATAGGGGATAGTAGTCCAGCGGACTCTCCTGAGTCGGATCAAGTTGAGAGCTGAGTTCTGTGAGTTGGTCATCTGAGAAAAACTGCCGCAACACCGCCCCACCGGTATTGGAAGCGCCTCCCACCAGCCATAGGTCTCCCAGGCGATGGCTGTAAATCCCATACTCAGAATTCTCTATGCGTGTATGGCTGAGAAGCTTTAAAACTAAGGTTGAACCTAAAGAAGTTACTGCTTCACCGGGAATCTGGGCTCCACTAGCCATAAAGGCAGCAATACTATCCGTGGTCCCGGCACAAACCTGGCAATCAGGGGCTAATCCTAGCTGATTCGCCACATCTGCCCGGACTGAGCCAATCGGGGTTCCAGGGGCAAGCACTCGCGGCAGCAGCGGCAGCAGGTCAGGCATCTGGTTCATCCAGGTTGGATACTGCTCTAAAGCGGGATCGTAGCCGAGCTTTAAGCTGTTGTGATAGTCACTGACCCCCGGCTGACCATGGAGAAGAAAGGCCAGCCAGTCAGCTTGGTGCATCAGGTATCGCGCTTGAGAAAACTCAGGTTGCTGGCTCAACCAAAGCAGCTTTGCCAAACTGGAGGTCGGACTAAGAACGACATGACCTAGGGGAGCAAGGTCTTCGAGGGCTTTTGCTTGGTCAATTGCCCGGCCATCGTTATAGAGCAGCGGCTCACAGAGGGGTCGGCCTCGGGGGTCACATAATAAAACAGTCCCGGAGGTGCCATCCAGGGCGATCGCTTTGATCTGCAACCGGGCCCGAACAGGAATTTGATCGATCAAATTAAACAACGCTGTTTGCCAAAGGTCTGGCGACCTAGAATCACTGCCCTCGAAGCGATAGGATACTTCAACGCCGGGGTTCCCTGCTGGATCAATGGCGATTGCCCGGGCCCCAGACGTGCCAAAATCGATGCCGAGATACAAAGCCACTTAAATCCTTAATCTTCCTATGAGTTTAGACCAAACGCTGCCAAGTACTGAAGGCGCTAATCCTTTCCTGAGGCTGCACTATGAACCGGCCCTAGAAGCCTTGGGAGACGACTACTATGATCCTGTCCCCGCGGCGGAATTTCCCCAACACATCCTTCGGTTTCGCAATAACCAGCTTCTACCTTTATTAGGGCTTGATCCGCAAACTGTGACGGATGCGGATTTCATCACTGCTTTTGGTCAGTTCCAGGGCCGATCTCCCCTGTTGGCTTTGCGATACCACGGCTATCAATTTGGCGACTATAACCCCCGATTAGGGGATGGTCGCGGGTTTCTCTACGGGCAGGTGCGGGGCACTGATGGCGAACTCTATGACCTGGGGACCAAAGGCTCAGGCACGACCCCCTACTCCCGAGGTGGAGATGGATACTTGACCCTCAAAGGGGGGGTGCGAGAAGTTCTGGCTGCAGAAGCCTTGCACCATCTAGGCGTTTTGACCTCGCGCTGCCTGAGCTGTGTTGAAACTGGAGAGAGTCTCTGGCGAGGGGATGAACCCTCTCCGACCCGGGCTTCTGTGATGGTTCGTCTGAGTCGATCGCATATTCGGTTTGGTACCTTTGAGCGCCTGCACTATTTTCAACGCAAAGATTTGATTGGCAAGCTCCTAGATCATGTGATTGCCCAGTATTATCCCCATCTGCAACAGCACTCAGATCCCTATGCTCGATTTTATGCTGAGCTAGTTCAACGGGTTGCTGCCCTAGTAGCCCAGTGGATGTCGGTTGGCTTCTGTCATGGGGTGCTTAACACGGATAACATGTCGATCACCGGAGAGAGCTTTGATTACGGTCCCTATGCCTTTATCCAAACCTATGATCCCCGGTTTACCCCTGCCTATTTTGACTACTACGGACGCTATAGCTACGGTAACCAACCAGCAATCTGCCGCTTGAATTTAGAAATGCTCCAGGCTCCGCTCTCGGCAGTCATGTCCGGGGCCGACATGGAGTCTGGTTTGGGACAGTTTGAAAATCACTATCACCAGGTCTACCAGCAACGGATGCTCAACAAGCTGGGATTTGATCATTCATCAATTCCAGCCGCCGGTGAATTATTAGATCAAACCTTAAGATGGCTGGGCAGCTCCCAAGTTGACTACCATAGATTTTTTCTGGAACTGACCCAGCAATTTTCTGGCACCTGGCGGCAAGACAGTAGCCAGATTCTCAGCCAGAGCGACTGGCTAAATACCCATCAAGGCCCCCTGCTGGATGGCTGGCGGCAACTTTACCATCGGAGCTTGAACCAGCTACCTGAGAGCCAAATGGCAGCAGTGGCTGAGCGGCTGCGGCAAACAAATCCCCAAAGCGTCTTACTACGGCCCGAAATTGAAGCTGCTTGGGAACCTATTGTGGTTGCCGATGATTGGCTCCCCTTTGCCAATCTGCTCCAGCGGGTTCAAAATCCCACCCTGGGAACGGCGCTAGGCGCTTGAGGAGAGTATCCTTAGCCCAGAGGATTGCCGGAATTGAACTGGATTTAGAGAAAGCTTCGGTATAGAATCAAGTATCAAGAGATACGGTTTATCTGGTTATCGAGGGACTTCTACCCAGACTGTAGACTGGGAAATGCTAAAAGCCTGGGCTAAGGGTATAGCTATGCTATTGCTGAGCTGAACGGGCATTTAATTGCCGGAGGAGTTTCCCTGACAGCAACCCTCAGGCAGCGGGGCCGTAACCTCAAAATTAGATTCGATACTCTACGAGGAACGCTGCATGGCAACTTATCAAGTAAGACTCTTTAACGAAGCTGAAGGAATCGATCAAACGATTGAAGTTTCTGAGGATGAGTATATTCTGGATGCTGCTGAGGAAAATG
>JBGTDP010000360.1:0-11666 GCA_041748255.1 Thermosynechococcaceae cyanobacterium
CAGCAGATGTTCTGCTCGCGGGTCCTCTAGTTTTTTGAAGTGCTCTAGCAGTTGTGCTGATGGCTCAATCGGCTGGGACATAGCTAAGCTCCTGAGTTATGCCCCTCGATCCTCCCATTTTGAGTATGCGTTTGCCCTGAGACCAGGGCCAGGTCTCTAGACAAATCTTGTTGTACGATGTATAACTAATGACTGTTATACGTCGTAAAATCTCCTATAAAAATCTTACATTTGTCATAACCACTAGGGGGTCACAAAAGCGATTCTGGCTTAAAAATTGAATCTCAAGTAACCCGCTAAGGTTACTGGCCTGACCAGAAGCAGTCCTACAAGACTGCTTTGCCTGCTGAATCTACTGCAAATATCCCCAAGCCTTCCTATCCGCAGCCTGTCGTTAAAAAAATCTGTTTAAAAAAGTGGACGCCTATGGCTCTTACGCAAAGCCTAGATAGATCCGGGACACTGGCAGGGTTTAATATCAATCTCCTGGGTCGCCGGATTACCTGTATGACTGCTCCAGCAATCGTTGAGGCAATTGATAAAGCGTGTAGCGAAAACCGCAAAATGGTTGTTGCCCACTACAACGTGCATAGCTTTAATCTCTCAATGCAACTGCCCTGGTTTTACGAGTTTATGCAAAGTGTAGAGATTGTTCACTGTGATGGTTTGGGGATCCTGAAGGCAATCCGCTGGATGGGGTTAAGCATTCCAAATCAGTATCGCGTTTCATATACTCTCTTGATGCCAATGCTGCTGCACCACTGCAACCAACAAGGACTTTCGCTGTTTTTGCTGGGGGCCCAACCGGAACATTCCCAGCTAGCCGTGGAGCGACTTAAGCATCGGTTCCCAGAGATTCAACTCACCGGTCATCATGGATATTTCTCAAGCCAGGATCCGCACCAGAATGAAGCTGTAATTGATCAAATCAACCAAGTCAAACCCAACATTTTACTGGTGGGGATGGGGAACCCCCGCCAAGAAAGCTGGATTAAACTGCACCAACACCGCTTGAATGTGAATGTGATGATGGCTGGAGGAGCGATCATTGATCGCCTTGCCGGGGCTGTGCCAGATTGTCCGAGGTTTTTGTCAAATTTGGGTCTGGAGTGGCTCTATCGCCTGTTTCGCGAACCTAAACGTTTAGCGGTGCGTTACTTGCTGGGAAATCCGGCCTTTGTTCTCCATATTTTTCTGGCCAAGTTTATGACTCCAGCGGCTGAGGCTGTGGAGATGAAACCCCTGCATACCCTGCCTTGACATGAAGATTTTACAGGCGATCTATCAGTTTCAAACCGGGGGCGGCTCCTTGAAAGTCGCCCTGGATCTGGCTGCTGCGGCTCGAGCTGCCGGTCATGAGGTCAGGGTTTTGGCCAAGGATATGCCTATCTCTGCAGCTCAAGGAGCAGAGCGGTTTTTTTCTGGGAATAAGCCCTGGGACTGGTGGCGGCTGGGGCAGCAAATCTGGCAAGAACGCTACGACCTTGTGCATGTCCACGATCGCTATTGTTCTCTTCTCGTAAGTTTGATTCCCCAAGCACCGGCCTCAGTGCAAACCAATCATCTTGCCTACCGCACTCGCCGCCGTCTAACTCGGTTTGCTGACTGTGTGGTCGGTTGCTCTGAGGCCATGGATCAGCACCATGCCAACTATTTTGGTCTGCCCGCCTCCCGTCGGGCCCTGATTCGCAATGGCTCTCATTTTCGTCGGCCTGATTCAGAAAAAGTTCAACACCTGCAGCAGACTTTGCCCCTGCAGGCCCAAGGCCGCAAAATTTGTCTGACCGTCGCCCGCTTATCTGCTCAAAAGGGGCACATCGATCTGCTCGCAGCGATCGCCCAACTCCCCCCTGATCTTCGCCAAACCTGGTGCTTTGCCTTGGCTGGAGGAGGAGAGCTAGAGACCCAACTTCGCACCCAAGCAGCCCAACTGGGGATTCTAGGAGATTTGGTTTTTCTCGGTCAAACCCAGGATGTCCCGGAGTGGTTAGCCCTGGCCGAGGTATTTGTGCTGCCCTCTTTATACGAAGGACTGCCCCTGGCTCTGATCGAAGCGATGGCGGCTGGCTTAGCCTGTGTGGCAACAGCGGTGGATGGCAATCTGGAGCTCCTGCACCCAGATCAGAATGGCCTATTGTGTCGCCCGGCAGACCCAGACCACCTGGCGCAAGCCTTGCAAACCCTACTGGAAAATCAGGCCCTTCGCACCCGTCTGGGAACCGAAGCCCAGGCAGACTACTGGCGTTACTGGACCTTTGAGCGGACCTGGCAGGAATATGCATCTCTCTATCAACAGTTGTCTCAGTCCTCCTTGGCCCATGAACAGCTCCCCGCTTCTTATTGAGTCCTCAATGGGACGAACGCCGCCCAAGTTTAGTGTGGTGATTCCGGCCTACAATGCCGGTGCCTACATTGCCGATTGCTTAAACTCAGTCTTGGCTCAGAGCGATCGCGACTTTGAGGTAATTGTGGTCAATGACGGCTCCACGGATAACACCGCTGCGATTGTCTTAGAATTTGTTGATCCCCGGGTGCGACTGGTACGGCGCCCCAATGGTGGCTTGGCAGCGGCGCGCAACACTGGGATCCAAGCAGCCCGGGGTGAACTGGCAGCCTTTTTGGATGCTGATGATCGCTGGTGTCCTGAGAAACTAGCAGCCCATCGCCAAGCCCTAGATCTAGATCCGGAGGCTTCAGTGAGCTACGACTGGGCGGCCTTTATTGATCAGCAAGGGGATCGGACCGGACTGTGTATGGCCCAATCCCGGATCACCTTGACCTCAGAAGCCTTGTTGCTTAAAAACTATCTGGGCAACGGCAGTACCGCCGTGGTCCGCCGGGATCTTCTAGTCCAGGCAGGGGGATTTGATCAAAGCTTATCTCGGTGTGTTGATCAGGAACTTTGGGTGCGCTTAAGCCATAGCGGTCATCACTTCCGGCTGGTTCCGGCGGTCTTAACCGAGTATCGCAGCCATCCAGCCAGTTTTACCGCTGATAGCTCCCGGATGCTCAAAGGGGTGGCAGATTTCTTGGCTAAAGTTGCCACCTACGCCCCAGAGAGCGTAGACCAACTCTCTTCTCTAGTGCTGGCCTTTACCCACCGTTGGATGGCTCGGGCGGCGTTTGTCGAGGGGCACTATCCCCAGGCTCAAGCTCACGCCCTATCAGCACTAAAAGCCTCGCCACAGGTTCTCTGGCGCGATCCCAGGGGGCCAATTACCTTTGCAGCGATCGCCCTGCAAACTGTGACCCCTAAACCTGTATTTAATTGGTTACGACGAACCGGCTTGCATCTCACCTACGCCTGGTTTAAGGCTCAGTCTGCCTCGATCCCCAGGTCTAATGCCACTGTGATTGCCAATCCTCTAAGTTCTAAGTAGGAGAGTCTTGCGTGACGTCTACAGAGTTATCTTTTCCAGGTCGTCCGCCACTGCCCGCCCGAGTCCTTCGGACCCTGAGCCGCGAGCGCTGGCCCTTTTTGATTACTTTAGTCGTGCTGATGGGGCTTGCCAGCATTGCCATTCGGCGACTCCCGACCATCTATGAGTCCACAGCAACCCTATTAATTGAATATCCCAAAGCAGAAGAAAGCCTCACCAGCCTGGACAATAGTGAAATTGGCAGACTAGAAACGGTTGGGGATGTTAATCCAATCAACAACCAGATTGCCCTCCTAAGCTCAAAGCCAATCTACCAAAAAGCCCTAGACCGGTTGAAGCTTTCTCCCTCCGAGGCGCCCTACGGAGGACTATCCGTCAAGGCTAAAGGGGGCACAGACTTAATCACGGTCAGCTATCGATCTGAAGCTCCCCAACTGGCTGCCAGCGTAGTCCAGGCAGTTGTTGATATTTATATCCAGGAAAACCTCTTGGCGAACCGTGCTAAGGGTTCAACGGCCCAGGTATTCTTAAAGCAACGCTTACCGGAACTTCAGAATCAGCTGACAAAGGCTCGCGATCAGTTGCAACAGTTTCAGGAGCAGCATCGATTTCTGGGAACCGAGGTGGAAACCAATACCCTCACGGGCACCCAAAATAATCTTGCTCAGCAAGTAGATGCTGCCCAGGCAGAGCTTGCAGCCACAGACGAGAAAATTGCTCGGCTAAGATCCCAGCTTCCTTCTGATCTAACCACCTCTGTAAATTCGGCTGGGGTTAGTCAAGATGATGGCTATCAAATCCTACAAAAACAACTACTGGATACAAAAGCCCAGATTGCCCAATTACAGAGCCGCTATACCCCTAGCCACCCTGTTTTGCATGAGGCCCTCGACAGACAAAATAAGTTAGAAGCTGTGCTACAGGAGCGCTCTCAGGGGCTGTTAGGCACTCAAGCAAGTGGGTTCAATTCCCCAATCGATCCAGTACGTCAACGCTTGGCTGAGCAGTGGTTTGGGATCGCGGCTGACCGCGCCGCCCAGGGTGCCCGCCTAAATGAACTCTCGCAACAACTTAACCAGGTGCAGGCACGAGCGGAGCAGTTACCCCAGTTAATCAAGCGACAAACCCAACTAGGGTTAGCCGTTGAGACCGCCCAAAGCAACTATCTTGCCTTCCAAAAAAAATATACTGCCAGTGAGATTGCTGAACAGCAGGGAATTAGCAATGTCCGGACGGTCGATTCAGCCTCGCCAGAGACTGCTTATCCCGTTGCCCCTAATTCTAAGTTGCTTCTGGCCTTGGCATTTGTGATTAGCACCGGAATTAGTTTTGGGGTGATTTGGCTGCGTTCCCACGGGGATGATGATATTGATGGCACCTACGTGCTTCGGGAGGTTTTGCCGCTGCCAATCTTGGCCACTATTCCCTGGAGCGAAAATGGTCGGCTAGCCCCTAAAGAGCAAATAGCCGATAGCCCCTTAGCAAGTAGCTATCGGCTGTTGCAAGCCCATATTCACATGCTGCCTAAAAAAACCCAGGTGGTTGCTGTCTGTAGTTGGGCAGCAGGGGAAGGTCGCTCTTCGGTAGCGGCTAATTTAGCCCTCACAGAAGCCCAAGCAGGTCAGCGGGTGCTACTAATTGATGCCGGCAGAACCCAAACCCATTCTCATACCTGGCAGGCTCAAGCGGATCAAGGATCTGGGGATCCTGAAATCCAACCGTGGCACGCTAACCTCCGCCCAGTCCTCCCCAACTTTGATATTTTGTCCTACACCAGTACCCCAGCAACGTTTCTCTATAAGAAATGGTTGGCTCTGCTGGAGAGGGTTCGGGAGCGCTATGACTTGGTGATTCTGGATTGTCCCCCCACCGAGAAAGGACCGGATGCCACCCTTCTAGCAGCGATGTCTGATGGGGTGCTGTGGGTAATTTGCCCAGAACGGCTAGGACGCCATGGGGCAGAAGCTGCTGCTGAGAGCCTTCAGACCTGGACGACGCGCCTTTTGGGGCAGGTGGTGGTTGGCGTTGAAGGCAACCTCACTCCAGCGATATCGGAGCTAGATCAACCGGAACTGGTTCGCCCTGAGGGTGAATGGCGTCCAAAACTACTACAGTAAGTGATTCCATGAAGGCGCAACCTAAATCTCAACGCACCAAGACGCTGAGAATTCTTGCTCCCCAGGGCAAATCGCCCCAGGGCAAATCAGTTGAAGGGGAGTTGCAACTGGATCTCAAGGCTGAGGGGGTGGTTTTTTGGACCGTTGCTCTCCACGCCCTTTGGTGGATTCTGGGGATTCAAGTCTTTGTCTATCCTGCGGTCGGTTGGTATTTGTTCTATCGCAGTTTTAATCGACCGGCACGAGTGCCGCTGCCCTTTGGCTGGCAGATGTGGTTAGGGTATATCGGCGTTTGGATTTGTTCTTTAGTTGTTAGCCTGGCGATCGGGACGGCGGAAGTAGGGCGCAGCATTACCTCCTTGGGTTCGATCCTGGGGGTTTGGATGCTGATTCCAATTGTTTGGTATGCAGTGCGGCGCTTAGGGGTCCGCTACCAGGTGGTAGTCAGAGCAGTCTGCTGGCTAGGGGTGTGCCAGCTGGTCGCGGTAATTATTGGTCAAGTCCACCTGGAGCTTACCGGCTCGATCTTAAAGACTCAGAGCTTGATCACAATGGTGGCTCCGCCGCTACCCGCCGAGATCTTCTTCCATGCAAATCTCTACAGTCTTGACAAGTTAGACTGGCAGACCCGAGTGCCCCGCTTAGTTTCCTTCTACTACTGGTCACCCCTGGCGGGGACAATGAGTATGATTGTCAGCATGGTCACCCTGGGGGAGCGCAATCCTATCTGGCGCTGGCTGGGACTGCTGGGAGGATTAACCACCCTCTGGTACGCCGCCTCCCGTTCTGGTCAAGTAGGGGTTGCCGTGGCTGCTTTTGTCACCCTTTGGTTTGGGAGTCAACTGGGACGCAAGCTGTTGTTGTGGAGCTTGATTCCTTTGAGTTTCATGTCCCCGGTGATTCTGCAAAGACTCCACAATTACTTTTTTGTCTACCGGCGGGACTCGGCAACAGCCCGGGAGGAACTTCATGCCGAAAGCCTACAAGCATTTCTCAAGTCTCCGATTCTCGGCTACGGTGCCCAAGGTCGCTCAAATGTTTTGGATTTGCCGTTAGGGTCTCACTCTCAGTTATACTCAACGATTTACCACACGGGGGTGATTGGCGCTGCGGTTTTAACCGTGGCCTGGATCGCCATTACCGTGGCCCTAATTCGATTGGTTTTGAAAAGACCTCAATTGGCTCCCACCATAGGAGCCTGGGTTGGACTGAGCTTCACCATGGTCAGTGGAGAATTAGCCGCTGCCAGCGTTACCGTCTTTGTCCTGGCTGCCTGGTTCGGTTGTGCCTGGAACTGGGATCAGCAGCTGACCCTTAAGGCTCAGCGGCCCTGGATGCCTGATATTCCCAGCTTAGAGCCTGCAACTCCCTGGCAAAGCCTGAGCCATTGGTGGCAGGGTACAGGTTACTCAAGGAGGTAATCTCTCATGTCTACCATTGAGCATTCAATCCCTTTGCTCAATAAACCCCTCTCGGAGGTAAAAAAACCCCGAGTACTCCATATTGTGGGGGACAAAAAAATTGGCGGGGTTAAGTCTACTTTGGGGGGGTTAATCCATTCTGAGGCGGCTGCAGACTTTGACTTTTCGGTGATGTCGATCGCTACTGAACAAACCCTGACCCAGAGTTTAACCCTCAGGCCAGAGGTAATTATCTGTCACCATCCCTGTCGCTTTAAGGTGTTCCCGCACCTGGTCTGTCTGAGGCTGCTGCATCCAAAGGCGAAGCTAATTATCCATGAGCACGGCTACTCCCAAGGCTTCGAGCAGTTTAATGTTTCTTCTCTGATTCGCTTTCACACCATGCTTAGGCTTTTCTATGGGCTAGCGGATCAAGTCGTGGCAATTTCCCAAGCCCAAGCCGAATGGATGCTCAGCAATCATCTGGTGGCGGCTCCAAAGCTAACCATGATTCGGCAGTGTCCACCGCTGCAAAGGTTTTATCCCCTCCCTTCCAAGCCCAGAAGCACCCCCCTGACCTTTGGAGCCTATGGTCGTTTTTGCTTCCATAAAGGCTTTGATGTCTTGCTTCAGGCACTGAAGTTAATCCCAGATTTACCGATCCGAGTGCTCCTCGGAGGAGAAGGAGACCAAGCAGCCCAACTCAAGCAGCTAGCCCAAGGCTTAGAAACAGTTGAGTTTGTCGGTCAGGTTGAGGATGTGCCGGGGTTTCTGCAAGCCTGTGATGCGATCGTGGTCCCCTCCCGCTGGGAACCTTGGGGCAATGTCTGCCTGGAGGCCAAAGCCGCCGGGAGACCCGTAATTGTCTCGGATGTCGATGGACTAACCGAGCAGGTTCAAGACTGCGGACTTTTAGTGGCCCCAGATGATCCCCAATCCCTGGCGGAAGCAATCCAAAAATTCGTTGCACTGCCAGGGGCTCAATTGGAAGCTTGGGACCAGAATGGTCGTCAGGCTGTATCTGGAAGTTGGGAAAAATACATCGCAGAGTGGAGCCACTTGCTTTGGCAGACGCTTTCTCAGGAGGCTACCCCATGACAACGGTTCAGCGTAAACCATTTGCCAATCATCCGACCTTGACGCAGCTTAGGCTAGCGGTGATTAGTGACTACCTTGAGCAAAAATCAATCAGTGTTGATCTATGCACCGAAATGCTCCTTAAGCAGCTTCGTGGGGAGCAGGATGATTTAATTCAAGCTCGCCTGGTGCGGCCAAAATTCCAACACTACTTGGCCCATGTTCCCCTACTTAAGCGCAAAGGCA
This sequence comes from Thermosynechococcaceae cyanobacterium, assembly GCA_041748255.1. GTDB lineage: Bacteria > Cyanobacteriota > Cyanobacteriia > Thermosynechococcales > Thermosynechococcaceae > JBGTDP01. The sequence continues at coordinate 8,221 of JBGTDP010000360.1, forward strand.
TCTCCTTTACCACCGATTACCGTGTGAACTGCTTCTGGCACTACCCCCGGCATTTGTCAGCCCTGGTGAAGGATTTTGATTTCTTTCATGTCTGTGACCATAGCTATGCCCAACTGGTTCATGTCCTACCGCCAGAGCGGACTGGGATTCTTTGCCACGATACGCTGACGTTTAGGCCACTGCTAGAACCCGATCGCTATCCGGGGTCAATCTGGTACAAATCCCTGCAAAGGATTGTCCTCAAAGGACTGCAAAAGGCGGCGGTTGTTTTCTACACTACCGATGAGGTTCGTAGACAAATTGAACGGTTTGAACTAGTGGATCCGGCACGTTTGATCCAAGCGCCTCTGGGGATCGCCCCAGAGTTCTCTGCCGTTGCTACACCCATAGACGCTGCCAACCAACAGGTACTAGGGCAAATCAAGAATCACCCCTTTCTCTTGATGGTCGGGAGCAGCACCCAGCGTAAACGGCTGGATGTGTTACTGGATGTTTTTGCCGCTGTGCGCGCTCAACACCCGGACTTGAAGCTGGTTAGAGTCGGTCGAATTGAGGATGATTGGAAGCCAGCCCACCGGGAGCAAATTAATCGCCTGGGGATCGCTGATGATCTGATCTATTTGCACGGGTTGCCGCGGTCAGCCTTGGCAGAACTGTATCGAAGCGCGGCTCTGGTCCTAGTCACCAGTGACGCTGAAGGGTTTGGTCTGCCTGTGATTGAGGCTCTGGCCTGTGGTGCGATCGTGGTTGCCAGCGACATTACCGTGCTGCGAGAAGTGGGTGGGGTGGCCGCCGTTTATTGCCCGATGGGGGATGTTCAAGCCTGGGCTGGAACTGTGGCGGAACTTCTGGTTCACCCAGCCCAGGCCCCTGGGCAAGAGGCACGTCTGGCTGTGGCCGCTCAGTACACTTGGGCCGCCCATGCCCAAGCGATCGCTCAAGCCTACACGAACCTTTCCAACTCTGGGGGGCAGTCCACATAATCATGAGAATTGCTTTCTTTTTAGGGATCTTTCCCGCCCTTTCCGAAACCTTTGTAATCGACCAAATTACTGGCCTGATCGATCGAGGCCATGAAGTTGATATTTATGCCACTGGCAAGCCAGACAATCCTAAAATGCACGCCAGTGTCAGCAAATACAATCTCCTGGATCGCACTTACTACAGACCCTCCATGCCAGAGAACTTCTTTGTCCGCTATCTAAAAGGGCTCTGGCTATTTTTAGTTAACTTTTTCCGCGATCCCCAGTTGCTGATCCGGTCCTTAAATGTCTTTCGCTATGGCAAGCCTGCCGCCTCCCTCAGATATTTTTACTGCGCCATTCCTTTTCTGGGCAGATCCCCCAGCTACGATATTCTCCATTGTCATTTTGGCATGCATGGGTTGATTGGCCTGTATATGCGTAACCTGGGGGCACTCAGCGGTAAATTAGTCACCACGTTTCATGGTTACGATGTCAATGGTGCCCCGCGCAAGTTTGGTCAAGATCTCTACCAGCAACTGTTTCAAACCGGCGACTTATACACCGTCAACACCACCTTCACGGCTGATAAAGCCCTGGCCTTGGGCTGTCCGCAGGAGAAGCTAATCAAATTACCGATTGGGGTTAATCTCTCGGAGTATCCTGCTCAAGCCCATCCATTCCCACCCCAGCAACCGATTGAAATTCTCACAGTGGGGAGACTGGTCGAAAAAAAGGGTATTGAATACTCGATTAAAGCAGTTGCCAAAGCGATCGCCAGCCATGCCAATTTAAGATACCGAATTGTTGGCGAAGGACCGTTGCGAACTTCCCTGGAAGAGTTAATCAATCAGCTGGGACTCTCCGATCAAATCCAGTTAGTAGGGGGGAAAACCAAGGAAGAAGTGCGCCAACTTTACGCGAAAGCTCACATCTTTATCCTTTCCAGCGTCACTGCCGCCAATGGGGATCAAGAAGGACAGGGCTTGGTCTTGCAAGAAGCTCAAGCAATGGGAATTCCAGTGCTTTCTACGCTCCACAACGGCATCCCGGACGGGATTCTGGATGGCAAAACTGGCTTTCTGGTTCCAGAGCGAGACATTGATGCCCTGGCCGAGAAGCTGCAATATCTGATCGAACACCCAGAGGCCCACGCGGTAATGGGCAAAGCCGGGCGCGCCTTTATCGAAACCCACTACGACATTGACAAGCTTAATAATCATCTGGTTCTGGCATACCAGGCGCTTTTGGACAGTTCTGAGCCTACTTTTGCTGAAGATCACCTTCAAGTTCCATTGCTGAATTGAGACAACTGCAATGCTAGAAAAAATTAAAAGAACCCTGGGAAAGATCGAAGACCCAGCTCCCTCCCGTAACTACACTGACTTTTATCCGGCTCAGGCAGATGACCCGGCTCAGAAGCCATTTTTACCCAAAGTTTCAGTGGTAGTCCCGGTCTATAACGGCGAGGCAGATCTGCCAGATTTGCTCCGCTGCCTGTATGCCCAAACCTATCCGGGGGAACTGGTTGAATACCTCCTAGTAGACAATGCCAGCCAGGATAATACTGCTAACCTGCTGAAAGCTGCAGCGCAAGATGCTCAAGCCCAAGGGATTAGTCTGTACCCCTTGAGTGAGCACCAGATCCAGGGTCCCTCTGCGGCTCGCAATGCTGGCATTCGAGCCGCCACAGCAGAAATTATTGCTTTTACAGATGCTGATTGCCGACCGTTGCCCGACTGGCTAATTAAATTAGTTCAACCTTTTGCAGATTTAGAGGTTGGCTTGGTACTGGGGGAAATCGAAGCTTTGCCTGGCAAGAGCTTACTAGAAAAGTATGCTGCCCGCAAAAAAATTCTCAACCAGCAAAAAACCCTCGTCCATCCCTTTGCACCCTTTGGGGCCTCTGCCAACTTAGCCACCCGACGCCAGGTACTTGAGCAAGTTGGCTTGTTCCGTCCCTATTTAACGGATGGGGAAGATGCCGATTTATGCTGGCGAATTCTTAAGCAAACTCCTTGGCAGCTTGCCTATTTAGAAGATGCGATCGTTAGGCATCGTCATCGTTCTACCCTGCAAGGATTGCAAAGCCAATACCGACGCTATGGCCGTTCTCATCAGTACCTTCATGAACTCTATGATATTGAGCTAGATCCTGCCCTAAAGCCGTATCAATATGTTTACCTTTTAAGTCGTTGGCTCTTCAAAGAGCTACCAATTAACTGCGTGAAAATGATCCGGGGTCAAGTGTCCCTTACAGAATTATTCGTTCAGCCGATTTATCTATTAACGCTGCGCGCCCGAGATAGCGGTCGGCGAAGCGCTAAACTGCCAAACCAAGCCCGGCAAATCGGATGGTTATAAACATAATAAGCATCAGCCAAATAGTTCCCTCAATTTTGGAGTAAATAGCATGGTAAGCACTGGCAAAATTTTTGGCATTGGCGTCCCTAAAACTGGCACAACTTCCCTGGGTCTTGCCCT
>JBGTDP010000361.1:0-3095 GCA_041748255.1 Thermosynechococcaceae cyanobacterium
CTATCGCGACTGCATCGCAAGACCTTGTGCTACTCCAAGTCAGTTGAAATGTTGAAGTGTTCTCTCCGTTTGCTGCTTCACTACTTGAAGTATCGAACAGTTCCTTTGACAGCTTAGATCATTGCAGATTCAGCAACGCCAGGTAATGGCGCTTGCTGGAAAAAGAAGGCTTTTCCTGCCGGATGTGCCACGATGGCTGGAGTGCCCTGTGAGCCTGCCAAGACCATCCCCCAGATTTAATTGTTTTGGATCTAAGGCTACCGGGTCTAGATGGGCTGGAGGTCTGCGCTCGCATCCGTCAGCAGTCAAGTCAAAAAGATGCCTATATTCTCATGCTCACCGCCAAGGGAGAGGAAATGGATCGGGTGATTGGCTTATCCACGGGAGCGGATGATTATCTGGTGAAACCGTTTAGTTCCAGGGAGTTTGTTGCCAGAGTCCGGGCCCTGTTGCGCCGGAGCCTGCGTCAGGCGGACAAGGAGAATGATTATAAAACCCGACACTTTAGGGTTGATCTTGATCGACGCTCTGCCTGCCGTTGTTTAGAACCCAATCAACTAGAAACCCTGGATTTAACTACTTTGGAGTTTGATCTTTTAGCAACTTTGATCAGCTACCCTGGCCGGGTGTGGAGTCGAGATCAACTGATTGAGAAACTTTGGGGAATGGATTTTTTTGGGGATAATCGATTAGTGGATGCGCATGTGGCGCGGCTGCGCAAAAAAATTTAACCAGAGCCTGCCGATCCAACCTTTATCAAAACAGTGATCGGGATTGGCTACAAATTTGAAGATTAAGCCTGTTCCGCCGAAGACAAAAGGATGGCTTGATGCGCGTTAATCTCCAAACCCGGCTGCTAATTTCCTACTTGCTGATCTTGATTGTCGGGGCCAGCAGTTTTATCACCACCGATAAAATTTCTTCCCCCCGTTACTTTGTGATTTTTCTTGACCAACTCGAAGGAGTTGGGTTGAGGCTGCGCTATGCCCGTCCCCAACTGGTTGACGGGTTTGTGATCGCCTCTGATCAAGGATCTGTCTGGTCCCTGATTGTCGGCGGCGTGGCCGCAGGCATCTTAAGCTATTGGATCTCGCGGCGAATTACCCGCCCCCTGATCAAGATGGAGCGAATTACCCGCAGGTTTGCTGCCGGACGCTGGGAGGCGCGGATGCCCACAAGTTCGATTCCAGAGCTAAATCAACTTTGCGTGAGCTTTAATCGGATGGCTGCCAGCTTAGAGGAGGTAGAAGAACGGCGACGGGAACTAATTGGTGACTTGACCCATGAGCTGCGGACGCCCCTAACGCTGATTCGAGGGTATCTAGAAGAACTGGCGGAAGAAAGTGGCGCTTCTCTAGAAATTCAACGGTTGATTAGGGTGACGAGCCGCCTGGAACGCTTAGTCAATGATCTGCAGGAGCTTTCTAAAGCAGAAGCTGGGGCTGTGCCAATCAACCTCCAGGTAATGAATTTACAGCCTTTGTTAGCGGCACTAGTGCGTCGGTTTTCTGAGCAGCTACTAGATGATGGCCCGGTTTTGCGCTTGGCGTCTCCAGCCTCTTTGCCAGCAGTCCTTTGTGATCCTGACCGGGTAGAACAGATTTTGGTAAATCTACTGGGGAATTCGATTCGCTACACCGATCAAGGCACCATTACCCTCCGGGCTTGGTCCGAACCTCGCAGGCTTTGGGTGGCAGTGGTGGATACCGGCCGAGGAATTGCCTCAGAGGATTTACCCTTTGTGTTTGAGCGCTTCTGGCGAGCTGATCACGCTCGCACTCAGTACCCTGGCGGAACTGGGATTGGGTTAGCGATTACTCGCCGCCTGGTACAACTGCAAGGTGGTCAGATCGAGGTGGAGAGCCAATTAGGCAAAGGGAGTACGTTTCGGTTTTGGCTGCCTTTGGCTTGAGAATTCTCTGAACCTAGGCCCTCAAAATGGATTAATCCCTGGGGCAAAAACAAAGGTAGCATAAGCGATATTAATAAGGATTACAGCAGTCTGAGCCACAGTGCGACACAAGTAGGATTGGATACTGCTTCAACAGGGTGTTGAATTCCCTGGCTTGAGTTTAGGACGCTGTGGATCATGAACGTGGTTTTATCCCAGGAATCAGGTGTTATTCACTCAACCCGTTGATATTTTGATTTTGACCAATGGCCCTGGGGAAGTCACCACCTGGGTGGGGCCAGTGGTTAAAGCCCTGCGATCGCTGCTGGGAGACAATCAAGATCAGGTGCGAATTTCGGTGGTTCTGTCTCCCTGTCCCAATGCCAGTGGCCAGGAAGCAGCAATCCTGCAGAGCTATCTAGAAGTAGACCGCGTGCAGGAAGCAAAAGATTTTTACCCTTTCTTACTTCGGGGTAAAACCGCAGCGGAGTGGGACTGGCGAGATCGCGGGGTGGTGTTGTTTTTAGGTGGGGATCAGTTTTTTGCAGTGTTGATTGGCCGACACCTGGGCTATCGCACAGTTATTTATAGTGAGTGGCAGGTGCGCTGGTTACGCTGGATTGACAGGTTTGGGGTAATGCAGTCGCAGTCCCTGAAACCGGTGTCCCTGAAATACATTCACAAGCTATCCGTGGTTGGGGACTTGATGGCAGAGGCCAGTTCTCTGAATCCAGACGCTCGCCAAAAGATTGTCCAAGCCCTGGAGCTGCAGCCACAGACGGAGTTGATTGGACTGCTGCCAGGGTCAAAGCCAGCCAAGTTGATGCAAGGGGTGCCCCTGGCCATGGCGATCGCCGAGCATGTCCAGAGATCGCGACCCCAAACCCGATTTGTGATTCCGGTGGCCCCAACCCTAGATGTCGCAACCCTGGCTGAGTATGCCGATCCCTTACAGAACCCGGTCCTAGAAGCGATCTCTGGTGTCTCGGCCACGCTGTATACTCAGCCTCAGCCCTATCTAAAAACCGCCCAGGGGGTTCGGATTGACCTTTGGACTCAGGCTCCGGCCTATGAATTGCTTTCTGAATGTTGTCTGTGTCTGACGACTGTTGGGGCTAATACAGCCGAGTTGGGGGCATTGACGATCCCGATGCTGGTCCTACTGCCCACCCAACAGCTAGATGCGATGCGCTCCTGGGATGGG
>JBGTDP010000362.1:0-14332 GCA_041748255.1 Thermosynechococcaceae cyanobacterium
CGATTATAGGTATTTTCCAGAATTAACCGAACCCGTACCCCTGCCTTTTGGCGCTCAACTAGAGCCTCAGCAACCTCTGGCAAACGAAGCTCTTGAACAGCAACATCAATGCTGGTTTGAGCAGATTGAATTGTTTTAACAACTATCCCCTCAAGGTCATCACCCGAACGACTGGTATCCCGATAGGGTTCTGTATAGGAAGCTGCCTGATTGTGATTGAAATAAACTTGAATGAAGGGATCTTGGGGTAGGGGAGGGACCCGCTGAATTTTTAACGATGTCTTTTGCCATTGGCTTGCCGCCCATATCCCCAGCAGCAGGATGGGCAACAGAAGCCAACGGCCAGGCAATTTAAACAGCAGCACCCCAAAGCCTAAAAATGATCTAAAAGCCAAGCTCTACCAGATCAGGCAAAAATTTAGTCGCCGTTCATAACGGCTATGATCAAACCTTAAATAGCAAATTTTGGTAGCTTGGAACTAGCTTTACTCTGCCAGCATCCATCTCAAACATCAATAGCTCTAACGCCTCATAATCGACATCTGATATATAACCTAGGCGAGTCAGCTCATCGTTGATTTTATTTTCAATATCTGGAGTTAATTTTTGTCGATAAAGCGCTTCCTCGACTAACCGCCGAATCATGTTAGTAACGTTCATGTCTTGGTACCCCCGAGCTACCTTGAATTTCAGACTCTAGTAGAATTTCAGCGTGATCTGTATCCTTGACCTTATGTATTAGCGTAACTAAGGCTTCAGTTTTGATGCCTTTGTAACAAAAGCTGTCGATAGGAGCGGTTTGCGCCATCACCTCAGCTTGCGGGTCATCTAAAGAAGTATAGGCAATAATCCTTACTTCTGGGGAACTAGACTTAATATGAGTAGAAGCCGTTAGTCCATCCATGACCGGCATTTGCAAGTCCATTAAAATGACATCAGGTTGTAGCTGACTATTTAGATAGATTGCCTGCTCACCATCTGCTGCCGTTCCCACGACTTCCATATCAACATAGCGATTTAGGTCTACAGCCAAGGAACTCCTGGCCAACTCATGGTTGTCCACAATTAAAACTCGCACTGTAGCAGTATCAGTTACTGCCATGCCTTCACCTAAATGCTTCAATTGACATTAACCCAATCATAAATCCCAACTATAAGTTGCCTCATCTGGCTTTTGGCAGAAGCAACCCAAGTTTTATCAAGATTTTGCCCCTGCTTTTACTACCATAAAAGAGTATGGCAGATTATTTGGCGCTAAAATTAAACCCTGCAAAACCTAAACAGCAAACCTTGGCAATAGAAATCCCCCTTAAACTTGTTCCAAGCTAAGCAGATTGCAAACCGTTTGTGGCTGCTTCTGCCACCTGGGGCATTTCGTCTTGGGATAGTTGAGTCAATATAGAGTGAGTTTCTGGGCCACCCAAGTTTTCTAGAGCCTGGACAAGTCGGTAACGAATTTGCCAATCAGGGCTTGAGGCAAAGGGTGCTAGCAATTCTGTAGCGCGTGAATCTCCGAGTTCTCCCAGTGAGCCGATCGCCGCGACTTGCAGAAGGCTCTCGTCCGAAGCTAGGGCTTGTTTGAGCAGGTCAAACCCTCTCGGGTCCCCAAGGGTGCCCAAAGCAGCGACAATACTAAATCTGACCAACCACTCAGGGGTGGTGTGATAGACCTGCTGTAGATCTTCAAAGGCATCTGTGAGCTTTAAGCCACCGATGGAGTCTGCGGCGGCGGCCTGGACATCAGGCTCTGGATCGCTTAAGAGGCGATCGCGCAAAATTGTTTCCGCTCGGGGTAAATCTTGAGTTCCCAGGCTGCTCATTTGACTGACAGCGGCGTACCTGACCCGGGCACTGGGGTCGGTGATTGCAGATTGTGCTAGCTCAAAGGCAGGTTCTGGTTCCAGTTCCCGAATTTGATTGACCGCCCGCAGGCGATCGCCTAAAACTTCAGAACTAAGGGCTTGCCTCACGTCTTCAGGGGTTGCGCTCATCCATCTGCCTCACTTACTAGCACTCCCTACAGAGTTGATGTAGAGAATTTAAGTGGGGTTAAGTCGCCCACTCATCTTTATTTCACTAAGATCAATTGTAGACAATCGTGGGATCAGGGCAGACTAAAGTTAGTTGTCGAGTTCGGTAGATTAGAAGGGTTAGTTTAAACTTTCTCTTAGCCTCTGATATTTTTTATGAAAGAAACACCCACGCAAGATCAGCCCCTTGAGACAGATCCTGACCAGCAGATAACTGAACCAAAGCCAACTTATGTCAAGTTGGCAATGCGGAATATGGTGCGCAAGTCAGGGACTTCTTTAAAGCATTTTGCCCTAACGGCGACGGGACTTTTAGCATTCATGATTGGTCTAGCCTATCTCACCCGTTAACTAGAAGCAGGTTCGCCAATGGCTGATTCCAGGATTCAAGTAGAAGTCTGCATTCAAAATCAGTACATAGGTGGAGACGATAAAGTATCGGCTGCCTCAATATCTGTTGAGACCTGGCAGCATTTCTTTCAGACTTGGCTAGAGATTTTGCAGCCTCAATTTTCGCTGATTAACGCCTATGAGCTGACACTGCGGCTGACGAATGATCAAGAAATTCAGGCTCTAAACAAGCTGTATCGCCATCAAGACCAGCCTACGGATGTTTTGGCCTTTGCGTCCCTAGAGGTAGAATCTCCGGGCGCTAATCAGACCCTCGACCCTATTTATCTTGGGGACATTGTCATTTCTGTGGATACCGCCTGCCGCCAAGCCCCAGGGTCGCTGACTGATGAACTCGCTTGGCTAGCGGCCCATGGTCTTTTGCATCTGTTGGGATGGGATCATCCTAACCAAGGGCGTTTAATCCAAATGCTCCGACAGCAGGATTCCTTGCTTGAGGCAGTGGGGCTAAACCAGTGCAAAGTTTTGCTTTAGTTTATGCTAAGCTTGCTGGCGTCTAACCCGGCCCTCAACCTGATAGATGCTGTTAGGCGGAATGGAACCCAATCGCCTGTTCTATTCCCAAGGCAGCGCTAGCTCAATGACATAGTGTGTTCTTTAAATCCGGCTATGGCTCAAAAACTTATTTCCTCTAACTCCAGCAGTGATGGTTTAATCGCCAAGCCAAGCCGTGAACACTCTTTTCAAGTGGCTCAAAACCTCTGGATTAGCTTCAAGTTTGCCTGGGCAGGGTTGTACTACGCTTTCTTAACGCAGCGGAATTTTCGCGTTCATACTTTGATTGGAATCGTTGCAATTGGCTTAGGGATTTTTTTGCGGCTCTCAACGGTAGAAATGGCCGTGATTGGCCTGACCATCGGAGCAGTGCTAGCGATGGAATTACTCAACACCGCTTTGGAAGCCGTGGTTGATTTAACGGTTAAGCAGACCTACCACGATCTGGCAAAGATCGCCAAAGATTGTGCTGCTGCGGCTGTCTTGATTTCATCGTTGTTTGCAGTCTTAGTGGCCGGGTTTCTCTTGGTGCCGCCCCTGTGGTCACTGATTCAAACTACGGTATCTTCAAACTAGTTATCTAGTAGAGGTAAGGGCTTGATTCTAGTCGTTGATAACTACGACAGTTTTACCTACAACTTGGTTCAGTATCTAGGGGAGCTGGGGAGTGAGTTACCCGTAGCTGCAGAAATTCAAGTTTATCGGAATGATCAGATTTCCCTAGAGCAGGTGATTGAGCTGCGCCCTAATGCCGTGGTGATCTCTCCTGGTCCCGGTCGACCTGAGAATGCTGGGATCTCGTTGGCTTTAATTCAAGCACTGGGCGATCGCTTGCCGGTGCTGGGGGTGTGCCTTGGTCATCAAAGCATTGGTCAGGTTTATGGGGGCAAGATTGTCTCTGCCCCTGAATTAATGCACGGCAAAACCTCTTTGATTCATCACACAGGGGTTGGGGTTTTTGCCGATTTAGAAAATCCGTTTTTGGCAACTCGGTATCACAGCCTGGTGATTGACCCTGAAACCTGCCCTGAGGTTTTGGAAGTTACAGCTTGGACAGAAGATGGGACAATTATGGGGGTCCGGCATCGGAACTATTCCCATGTTGAGGGCGTCCAGTTTCACCCAGAGAGCATTCTTACCCACTCAGGGAAACAGTTACTCAAAAACTTTCTCCGTCAGCTTCCTTTGGCCTCACCGGGAAAATCTTAGAGAATCTTTTTGGGGTTGCCCTAGGATTAGTGGCGGGGGAGAATGCCTGGAAGAATATTTGATAGAGGGAAAGTATGAAGCGGCGACAGGTATTACGCTACTCTCAAGTGGCTTTGCTGGCAGGTTTAGGCACCGGACTGGCTTCTAGTTTGTCCTCAGCCCAAGCCCAGCAGGGGGGAACCCTTTCGATTCAATGGCTCGGTCACACAGCCTTTTTATTTACCGGTGGCGGACAGCAAATTTTAGTCAATCCCTTTAATAAAGTGGGATGTACGGCTAAGTATCAATCCCCAAAGGTCAGCGCTGATTTGGTGATGATCAGTAGCCGCCTCCTGGATGAAGGCGCTATAGAAGGACTGCCTGGTAAACCAAAGCTGCTCGTTGAACCTGGAAGCTATCGAACTGAAGGGCTGCAAATTCAAGGGATCCGCACAGACCACGATCGCGTGGGGGGCTATCGATTTGGCACAAATGTTGCCTGGGCATGGACTCAGGCAGGCATTAAAATTCTTCATCTTGGGGGGATTGCGGCTCCAATTAGCCTGGAGCAAAAAATCCTCATGGGCCAACCGGATGTAGTACTGGTGCCCGTGGGCAATAGCGCCAAAGCCTATACCCCAGCAGAGGCGAAAACCGCGATTCGAACCCTAAAACCAAAGCTGGTGATCCCCACCCACTACCGGACCCAAGCGGCTGACCCCAATGCCTGCGATCTCGTGCCTGTAGATGAATTTCTGAGTGTTATGAGTGGAACTACAATTCGGCGAGTAGGAAGCGATTCAATTTCAATCACCTCAAGCAGCTTGCCAGCTCAAGGCCCGGTGATTGATGTTCTCAGCTATAAATTTTAGTGGTAGAAATGTTATCTGATGGCCCTCTATGACGCCATTGGTCAATCCTATGCCAGCACTCGTCGTCCTGATCCTCGGATTGTAGACTCACTGCTGAATTTACTCAGCTTGCCAAAAGCAAAGGTGATTGCCGAGATTGGGGCTGGCACTGGCAGCTATAGTTGGGCGCTTGCCGACCGGGGCTACCATCTTCGGGCCGTGGAACCTTCTCAAGTGATGCGATCGCAAGCAGGGAGAAATTCACGCATTCAATGGTTTTCTGGCTATGCAGAGCAGATTCCTTTGGCCACTGCATCAGTTGATGCTGTCATTAGCATTCTGGCAGCACATCACTTTTCTAATTTGAACCAGGCCATTCAAGAGATGCATCGAGTGGCTGGCGCTGGCCCCATACTCCTGCTCACCTTTGAGCCTAGGCTTGGAGAAAAATTCTGGTTTGCAGATTACTTTCCTGGGCTCTGGCAAGACACTTTTCGAGTTTTTCCGCCCCTAGACGATGTTATTAGGCTGATCCAGCAAACCAGTCGCAAAAGCGTAGAAGTTTCTCCCTTGATGTTGCCCCCTGACTTGTGTGATATGTTTGCTGCCGCCGGATGGAGACAACCGCAGGTGTATCTAGATCCAAATATTCGCGCCGGGATGTCTTGCTTCCAGCTGGCAAATGCGGATGCTGTTGACCGGGGAGTTGGGCGACTCCAGAAAGATTTAAGCAGTGGCAGATGGCAGACAAAGTATGGAGACATTCAAGCCCTAGAAAGTTTTGATCCTGGCTACCGTTTCCTGTCTGCAAGGATTTGCAACTAATTAAGAGGTTTTATCCACAAGTCCCTAAAATTAGGACTGACACTGGGGACAATAATGAGCAGATCGTCCTGCTAAGCGAGTTTGTTGAATTAGGGTGCCACACTGACGGCAAGGCTGTCCTGTGCGGTTATAGACCCAGGCAACGCCACTGTAGTTGCCATTGACCCCTCGAACATTGAGAAAATTGCTAAAGGTGGTTCCCCCTTCGGCAATGCTAGCTTGCAAAACTTGAATGACAGCAGCTCTTAAGCGCTCGATTTGTTGTTCGTGTAGTGATAAACAGGGAGTTTCAGGCAAAATTCCACTCAGGAATAGAGCTTCATCGGCATAGATATTCCCCACCCCTGCGACTAGACTCTGATCCAGCAAGGCGCTTTTAATCGAACGACGACGATCGCAAAACTGCCGTCTTAGGTATTCCATGGAGAACTCTGCAGCAAAGGGTTCTGGCCCTAGGAGCCGCAATCCTGAAATAATCTGGGAAGGGGGTTCTTCAGGGGGAACCCACCACATTTGACCAAAAGTGCGTTGATCCACAAACCGGAGTTCGCGATCGCCAACAAAAAAAAGTCGCACCCGAGTGTGCTTGTGCAAAGGGGTCTGAGATCCTAGCCACAAGAGCTGCCCGGTCATCCGCAGATGCACCCCTAGCCAGCCCCCTGACTGGGCCTCTGGCATAGAAGCAGAAGCCGGACGAACCAGTTCAGCTAATAAGTACTTGCCCCGCCGATGCCAACCCGCAATGGTAGTACCCTGAAGGCCGGCTAAGAATTGATTGACAGATTCAGGGTGGGCGATCGTCCGCGCTAGCAGCACATCCCCACCCTGAATCACTTGATCCAGAGAAACTTGGTTGAGCCCGCGTCGGACTGTTTCAACTTCAGGCAGCTCGGGCACAACACACCAGTTAAAAAGGCTTAACGGCTTTCGGTTCCTTGATCAGGATCGCCCTCGACAACAGAGCTACTTTCGCCGGACTCAGCCTTGGCTTCTTTCTGGAGAGTGTCGGTCTTGTCTCCACTGCCGGTTTTGCGGGTTCGCTCATCGACAGTAGTTTGCTTGCCACCACGCCCAGTTGGGGTGGTTTGCTTTGCTTTTCCTTTAGGTGCCTCGACCTCTAAGACTTCGCTCATACCAAAGTTGTTGGTATTCACACCTGCATAATTGACTTTGTCAAATCGCACAATGACTGGATATTTAATCCCGCTTTGGTCAACAGAGGCAACTTTTCCAGTTTCCTGGAACCAGTAGGACTCTGGGCGGAGAATTTTAACAACCGATCCACGTTGAACCATGAATGTTTTCCTTATTTTACAGACTGGCCAATTGCTCTTCAGCCTACTACGGTCTTGGGCCTCTCCTCGCCAATTCTCTATAAAGTTTAATAACTGTTTTAGGCTCCCTCCCGTTATCCTGGACTGACAAATTGGCTAGACACCAGCGGACTATCTTTCTTCACGCTAGTGCTAGCCGCTAGGGCGACATGCTTTTGAATCTGAGCAACCCTCGGCCTAGTTGGAATGTCGCCAGCCCCAGGCTGCTTTTAAGACCTGGAAGCATTAATCCTAACTTTAGGCATCATCCAAGGCACTAATGCCGGGAAGTTGTTTGCCTTCGAGTAATTCTAGACTGGCTCCACCGCCGGTAGAAATGTGACTCATTTGAGCGGCAACGCCTACCTTCTCAACTGCAGCCACAGAATCACCGCCGCCAATAATTGTATCGGCTCCTTTTTGGGTGAGGTCCGCTAGGGTTTTAGCGATCGCCTCGGTGCCTTGGGCAAACTTCTCAAACTCAAACACCCCCATCGGACCATTCCAGATGACTGATTTACAATCGGCAAGGGCTTGCTGAAAGGCTTGCACCGAGTCAGGACCAATATCTAATCCCATCCAGCCATCGGGAATATTTTCAACGCTAACCGTTCGGGATTCGGCATCGGCGGCAAAATTATCGGCGACGACAACATCCGTGGGCAGGATCAAGGTGACGCCCCGCTCTTTGGCCTTTGTTTCTAAAGATTTTGCTAATTCCAGCTTGTCTTCTTCAACCAGAGACTTACCCACCTGGAGCCCCCGGGCCTTGTAGAAGGTAAAGATCATCCCTCCTCCAATCAAAAGCTTGTCAACTTTTTCCAGGAGGGTGTCGATGACGCCAATTTTGCTAGAAACTTTAGAGCCCCCAATAATTGCCGCTAAAGGCCGCTGAGGATTTTCAACCGCTCCTTTGAGATACTGAAGTTCTTTTTCAATTAAAGCGCCGGCAACACTGGGTCTGAGGTGATGGGTTACCCCCTCGGTTGAGGCATGGGCTCGGTGAGCAGTGCCAAAGGCATCATTAACGTAAAGATCAGCTACTGAGGCTAGTTGTTTGGCAAACTCAGGCTCGTTCTTTTCCTCCTCCGGGTGAAACCGGACATTTTCGAGCAGGGCTACTTGTCCAGCTTGCAGATCTTTAAGCTGGCTGGTGACTTGATCCCCAATACAGTCGTCGCACTTGGTAACCGGCTGACCTAATAGTTTTGAGAGCCGATCAGCAACAGGGGTAAGGCGTAAACTCTCATCAACCCCCTTGGGCCGCCCAAGATGGCTACAAAGAATCACGATCGCGCCTTTAGAGGTCAAATCTTGAATGGTGGGCAGAGCTGCCCGAATCCGGGTATCGTCAGTAATTTGCTGTTGATCATCTAAGGGGACATTAAAATCCGCTCGAACTAAGACCCGCTTTCCGGATAAGTCAGCGGACGATAAATTTGCTAAAGTCTTTTTGGACACAATAATATCTCCTACCTGCGTCTGTACAATTGCCTACCTGCTCAAGCATTACTGTCAACCACGAATCCTATAGAGTCCGTTGCAGAGAGAGAATTGAGTTGGCAGCGTCGTCCATATTTTACCGGAGTCCGTGCCCCTAAAGGTAAGCGCAATGTTTAAGACTGTTCTGTTTCCAATTGATCAAAGCCGAGATTCCCAAGAGGCTGCTGAGACAGTGGCAACTCTGGTCAAATCTTGTCAAAGCCGTCTGATTATTCTTTCAGTTCAAGAGGTTGCAGTTACAGACGAAGCCAGCCAGGTTCCCCCCGCTGCCATTGATCAACTTCTAGAAAGTGCCAAGAAGATTTTCTCCGAGTGGGGAGTTCAAGCTGAGACGCTGCACCGCCAAGGCAAGCCAGCATTTACCATCTGCGATGTTGCCGACGAGATTGGAGTTGATTTAATCGTTATGGGGTGTCGGGGCATCGGCTTGATGGAAGAAGGCGCAACCGAAAGTGTCAGCAATCGGGTGATCAATCTTTCTCCTTGCCCAGTTTTAGTTGTCCCCTAATTTTTAAGTTGCCTGATTTAGAGAAATTTATTAAAGCCTGGAGATTATTCGCCACCCACCTGGGGCCGGACAACGCCGCGATCGTAGTAGGTTGCGCTCAGGTTCGGGCTGAGGCGCAGGGCTTGGGTATAATCTTCTAAGGCTCCCTGGCGATATCCTAGATCAAATCTAGCTAAACCTCGGTTGTAGTAGGCCGCAACCAGCTTGGGATTTAGCCGTAGCGCTTGGGTGTAGTCTTGGATAGCACCCTGTTGATCAGTGAGGGCAAAGCGGGCCAAGCCCCGGTTATAGTAGGCAGCAACTAGATCAGGATTTAACTGCAGGGCTTGGGTGTAGTCTTGAATTGCGCCCCGTTGATCGCCTTGGTCAATTCGCGCCAGACCCCGACTAAAATAAAGCTCAGCATCCTGTGGATTAAGCTGAATTGCCTGGGTGAAGTTTGTGATTGCTTGTAGAAGATTTCCTTGGTCATGGAGGAGCAAACCACGATTGTAATAGTCCTGGGCTGTTTTTGGGTGAGTGGGAAGCGCCTGGTCTCTAGCAACTGAGGCTAGCAGAATTGGCGTCTCACCTGCGACTTGGGGGAGAGCATTAGCCATCCCTGGCTTAACTGCAAAACTTCCTAGAGCTGTCATGCCCAGGATTGCAAGGATTTGGGGAATTCGTTTCATGATCATTGGTTTCTAAAATCGACATTTAAAGCAATATGCTGATGGTAAAATTAAGCGCTTCAGCAAGGATTAAAGATAATAACTAAGCTTATGTTAGCCACAGCCATCCATGCATCTGGCTATTGATAGAACATTCTTTTACCGCCAATTTCCCGAAGCTGCTCCCATGACGACTCCGCCAATTCAGTGGTACCCCGGTCACATTGCCAAAGCCCAGAAAGCTCTGTTAGATCAGCTTAAGCGGGTAGATGTGGTTTTAGAGGTGCGAGATGCCCGGATTCCGATCGCTAGCCACCATCCCCTGCTACCTGAGTGGATTGGCGAAAAAGCCAGGATTCTAGTCTTAAACCGGGAGGATCAAATTTCTCCTCAAGCAAGTCAGGCTTGGCAGCAATGGTTTCGGGAGCAAGGGGAGGTGCCTTTTTTGACCAATGCTCAGCAGGGCAAAGGGGTGATCGCTGTTGCTAAAGCAACTCAATCCGTTGGGGTTGCGATTAATCAGCGTCGCCGCGATCGCGGTATGCGGCCTCGTCCGGTTCGCGCGGTTGTGATCGGATTTCCCAACGTCGGCAAGTCAGCGCTGATTAACCGGCTGTTAAAGCGGCGAATCGCAACCAGTGCTCGCCGTCCAGGAGTAACCCGCCAGTTACGCTGGATCAGGGTTTCAGAGCAACTGGATTTATTAGATACTCCGGGGGTTTTACCGGCAAGACTCGATGATCAGCAGGCAGCTTACAGGTTAGCAATCTGTGATGATATTGGGGATGCCGCCTATGATAATCAGCGGGTGGCGGCAGCTTTGGTGGACTTGCTAGCCGGGTTAACCCATCAATTCCCTAAACTGCTCCCTCAGCAACCCCTCCAGGAAAGATACCAGTTGGCTCTAGATTCTTTCCAGGGTGGAGATGCCTATTTACTCACCCTGGCTGAAACCCGTTTTCAAGGAAATATCGAGCGGACAGCCCGACAACTGTTGAATGATTTCCGCAAAGGATTGCTGGGAGCAATTAGTTTGGAATTGCCATGATCAAGCAATCCTTTGCATCTATAAGACCCTAATGCCCGATGCCGACGTAGTAGAATCCCGCCTGTTCTAGGGCAGTGCGATCAAGGAAGTTGCGACCATCAACCATGACCGGATGGGTCATCAGTTGAGCCATCTTGGTGTAATTTAAGTTTTGAAACTGCTTCCAGTCCGTTACCAGTACCAGGGCATCGCAGCCATCTGCCAATCGCTCAGGATCTGTCTCAACTAAAACGTTGGAAAGTCCATCCCGCAGACCTGATTGCGACACGATTGGATCATAGGCTTTAATTTTGGCCCCCAAGCGGGTTAGCTGCTCAATCAGGGTCAGAGAAGGAGCATCTCGCATGTCATCGGTGTCAGGCTTAAACGTTAACCCCAAAAGGCCAATCTTTTTACCTTTGAGAATCTTTAAGCTCTGTTGTAGCTTCTCAACTAAGATTAGGCGTTGGCGTTGATTAGTGCTAACCGCCGCTTTCATTAAATGCGCTTCATACCCGTAGTCATCTGCTGTATGAATTAACGCCGAGACATCCTTGGGGAAGCAGGACCCGCCCCAGCCCAGTCCAGCTTGCAGAAACTTATTACCAATTCTGGAATCTAGACCAATGCCTGCGGCAACCTGGACCACGTCGGCACCGACGCGATCGCAGATATTGGCCACTTCATTGATAAAGCTAATTTTGGTGGCCAGAAAAGCATTGGCGGCATACTTGACCATCTCTGCTGAGTTGAGGTCAGTGGTCAATACCGGCACTGGGGAGAGAGAGGGATCTTCTGCGTACTGCCGCTCAATAATCGGTGTGTAAAGCTCTTTCATCAGAGCGATCGCTTGAGGATTATTGCCCCCCAAGACAATCCGGTCTGGGTTAAAGGTATCGAAAACAGCTGAACCCTCTCGCAGAAATTCAGGATTACTGACGACATCAAATTGGGTCTCCTTTGCAGAAGGCGCATCCATAACCGCTGCACCTCCACCCGCTGCGACGGGGACCTGTTCAGCCACCCCATCTAGGACCAGCATCCGCACCCAGTCGCCGGAGCCGATGGGAACCGTTGATTTATTTACAATGACTTTGTAGCCGCCATTTAAATGGGTGCCAATCCCGCGAGCCACTGCCTCAACATAACGAGTATCCGTTTCTCCAGTAGGCATCGCTGGGGTGCCTACGGCAATAAACAGAACCTCTCCATGCTTGACCCCGGCAGCCAAATCGGATGTAAATTCAATCCGACCAGCTTTGAGAGCAGACTGAATAATCTCTGGCAACCCTGGCTCATAAATTGGAGATTGTCCTGTCTGCATCAACTTAACTTTCTCTTCATTATTGTCAACACAAATCACATGGTGACCAATGTGGGCCAGACAGGCACCCGTTACCAGTCCAACATATCCAGTTCCAATAACACAGACTCGCATGCAAGCAACTCCTAAAAACAATAAAAATAAGTCATTCCAAGAAACCATAATTCAAGAGGCAAGTGACGCAAAGACCGCCTCAAACTTCCAGATACTCGGTAATGGGATGAAGACCACCATCTTGGCTAATTCGTTCCCTAAAATCACTGATCGTGCGCTGAAGTCCCTCAGCCAAGGGTATGGTTGGCTGCCAGTCTAAAAAGGATTGGGCCCGAGTAATATCAGGCTTACGACGTTGCGGATCATCCATAGGTAAGGGTTTAAATTGAATTGGAACTGCCGGATTAACCATTGCTTGGATCTTCTCAGCCAGTTCTAAAACAGTATATTCATCCGGGTTTCCCAAGTTGATCGGGCCTGTATGATCCCCATTCATTAACCGAATCAGCCCCTCAACCAGGTCTGAAACATAACAAAAGCTCCGGGTCTGGGCTCCATCCCCATAGACAGAAAGAGGAGTGCCCTTGAGGGCTTGGACCACAAAGTTACTCACCACTCTCCCATCACTCTCAAGCATTCGTGGCCCATAGGTGTTAAAGATTCGAGCAACTCGAATCTCAACATTATTTTGACGGTGGTAGTCAAAAGCAAGAGTTTCAGCAACCCGTTTACCTTCGTCATAGCAACTGCGAATGCCAATCGGGTTGACATTTCCCCGATAGTCTTCAGTTTGGGGATGTACTTCTGGGTCTCCATAGACTTCAGAGGTTGAAGCCAGCAAAAAGCGAGCTTTAATGCGCTTGGCCAGCCCCAGCATATGCAGGGTGCCCATCACGTTGGTCTTAATGGTTTTGACCGGGTTGAATTGATAGTGGATCGGAGAAGCTGGGCAAGCCAGATGGTAGATCTGATCAACCTCCAGGCGAATCGGTTCTGTGACATCGTGGCGAATTAGCTCAAAGTAAGGATGATTAATCCACTTCAAGACGTTTTGCTTGCGTCCGGTATAAAAATTGTCCAGGCATATTACCTCATTGCCCGCTTCCATCAGGCGGTCAATCAGATGAGATCCAATAAACCCGGCGCCACCAGTGACCAAAATTCGCATATTTGTTGTCATAAAAGTATTTATCTTCACCTTATGTTTACAAAGGGAAGTAATTTGACCTATAGTCTGCCCTATTTTAACGAGATTTGCTAGGGAGATTGTGAGAAAATCAGCAGGTGTCAGGCAAATTACAAATCAGTTAAGGATTAAGGATAATCCTTAATCTAGTTATGACGTAGAATACCCACTCTCTAGCAACTAGCGATCGCGTCCCTAAAGCTTATTCTTCTTTTAAGCGTAAAACGGCCATAAAGGCTTCCTGGGGCACATCAACGCTCCCCAAAGCTTTCATCCGTTTTTTGCCAGCTTTTTGTTTATCTAATAATTTGCGCTTGCGGGAAATATCTCCCCCGTAGCACTTAGCTAAAACATCCTTGCGCAGGGCTGGAATACTCTCGCTGGCAATAATTTTACTGCCGATCGCTGCCTGGAGCGGGATCTTAAATTGGTGCCGGGGGATCAACTCTCGTAGTTTGCTGACCAAGGCCCGGCCTGTGTAGTAGGCTTTATCCCGATGGGCGATCGTGGCAAGGGAATCCACGGGATCACTGTTTATTAAAACGTCTAATTTCACCAGGGGATTTTCCCGATAGCCAATCAGTTGATATTCCATGCTGGCGTAACCGCGGGAGCGAGATTTCATCTGGTCAAAGAAATCCGTCACAACCTCAGCCAGCGGCAACTCATAAATCAACGTTGTCCGATCCTGGGTGAGATATTTCATGTCCTTAAAGGTCCCCCGGCGGCTTTGGGCCAGTTCCATCAGGGTGCCGACGTAGGTTTCCGGGGTAATCATCTCTACCTGAACGTAGGGCTCTTCAATTTTTTCGCGCTTTTGAGGATCGGGGAGCGTGCTGGGATTGTCAATGTAAACCACTTCTGCGCTAATCAGGGTCACCCGATAAACAACTGAGGGAGCAGTAATAATTAACTCTAGATCGTACTCGCGCTCTAGGCGCTCCTGGACAATTTCCATGTGCAGCAGTCCCAAAAACCCACAGCGGAAACCAAATCCCATGGCGCTGGAGGTTTCAGGTTCGTAGTG
>JBGTDP010000363.1:0-2260 GCA_041748255.1 Thermosynechococcaceae cyanobacterium
CGCTGGGCTAAAGGCAAGTCCGCTACTGCGCTCAGTAAAGCCAAATCCCAACAAATCCACTGCCCAGGTTTGATGGGCTGCTGCCAATAGGGGTAAGAGGCGGCGAAACTCAAACACAGAGCTGTCAAACCCATGCAGGAGCAAAATCGGTGTTCCTGCTGTCCCTTGGTGGACATAGGTTGTGTTAATTGGCTCCGGCCTCAGGGTTGTAGGGATTGCCTGAGATTCTATCTGGTGAGCCAGGGCAATTGAGGTGGGTTCAGTGAGTTGCTCAATTTCAGAGGGTAGAACGCCGGTCAACATGTTGCTGTTTGCACCTGGGATCTGAGCAGGAAATTCACTACCAATACCAACCTATCTCAATCCGCTGGCTTTGGTGCCAAAAGTCTTAGCTTAACGGATCTCCGTCTTATGAGTGACGAAGCAGGCGAGCCGGGATGCCTACCCTACGGATGAAGCGATTTATCAGGAGGGATTACGGATGAATCAGCGTTTGGACGGCAAAGTGGCAATCATTACCGGTGCTGCCACGGGTAGGGGTACGGGCTAATTGCGTTTGTCCAGGGGCGATCGACACTGCCTGGACCCATAAAGAAACCGGCCCCATGGATGAGCAAATGGAGCAAATGTTGATTCAAGCCACGCCCATGGCCCGTCGCGGCACCCCAGAAGAAATGGCCAATGTCTATGCCTTTTTAGCCTCGAATGAAGCTACTTATGTTACCGGGGCTTTGTGGCTGGCGGATGGAGGCGTTACCGTTGCTAAAGGGTCAGTTGGGGCGCAAACCCCTGAGGCTTTACGGGCTGAATCCCAAGGTGAACTGCACCACCTAGAGCATCCCCGCCAAGGCCTAGAAGATAAAGAAGTTCAAACGATTAAGTAGAAAGGAGCTAGAGATCAATCATGGCCGATTTAAATAATCTGCGAGTCGCAATTATTGCCACGGATGGCTTTGAAGAATCAGAACTCACGGAGCCGGCCCGGGTCCTTCAGGAAGCCGGAGCCCAGGTTGAAATCGTTTCCCTGAAATCGGGGGAGATTCAAGCATTTCGTCACCACGATAAAGGTACAACCATCAAAGTTGATAAAACGCTTGAGGAGGTAAAGCCTGATGACTACGACGCCCTCCAGTTGCCAGGCGGTGCCCTAAACGCTGACGCCCTGCGCTTAGAACCCAAGGTGAAAGCCTTTGTTAAAGCCTTTCAAGAAGCCGGGAAACCGATGGCAATCATTTGCCATGCTGCCTGGATTTTAGTTTCTGCTGACATTGTTAAAGGAAGAACCCTGACCAGTTACAACACCATCCAAGACGATATTCGCAATGCCGGGGGCAACTGGGTTGATCAAGAAGTAGTGGTGGATAAAAACTGGGTTACCAGTCGCAAACCCAGTGATCTAGAGGCCTTTAATCGAGAAATGGTCAACCTGTTTGCGAGTCTAAAGCCTGCGGTTTCTTCTTAAGGCGCTCCAAAGTAAGCTTTACCATAGATACTGGGTTTCTCACAGCCTAAACCTAGACGCCAGGGACTAGGTTTAGGCTAATCTGCGACTTAAGCTAAGGAAGTAGCACTTGACTTCTCTAAGAGTATCTGGTCTGCTAGCTAGCTGAAGTAGGAGAAATACGAGGCATCCAAGCTTAGGCTAGCTGGCGAAACATCTTGCAGCACAGCAATTAGCTCTGAGGATTCATTTAGCCGCTCAACAAAAAGTCCAGTCCCGCTGGGTACTCCTTGGGGAGATGCCCCCAGACTGTAATTGACTGGGATATCCCAATCAAACCCTTCAATCTGGGTTAACTCGATAGTGTCTTTGTCAGGGTTGAAGTCGGTAATCAGGGCATAGTCCCTGAGTCCGGGAGTTGTGGCGTTCAAGTCATCATAGTTAACATTTATTCCCTCGCGGCCAGAACCATCCCAAAGCTTAAAGGTGTCTTTCCCGGTTCCCCCGGTAAGAATATCTATCTCCCCTGTTCCTAGGCTTGGATCGTCAAGGTAGTCAGCCAGACCAGCGCCATTAAGATAGTCGTTGCCGCTGCCTCCAATTAAGCGATCGCTGCCGTAGTCTCCAACGAGGTAATCATTGCCCACGCCCCCATCCAAAAAGTCATCACCGCCAGTGCCGCCCCCGGTTCCCCCAACGATAAAGTCGTTGCCGCTAAAGCCCTTGATAAAATCGTTGCCCAGTCCGCCTTCTAAGTAGTTATCAGCGGCATTGCCATAAATTCGGTTGTTGAGGCTATTACCGATACCATCAGTGGCG
>JBGTDP010000364.1:0-2133 GCA_041748255.1 Thermosynechococcaceae cyanobacterium
TAGGGTAATCGCCAAACACAGAATTGCTTTGAGCCAACTAAGGTGATGAACTCGGCGAATTGCCACTGTTAATGTCACAAAGGCCCCCAGGGTGACAGCAAAGGAAAACAGTGCCCCCAGGGTGGCAGACCAACTGGCAGCTGCGATCGCTGGTGCCGTGAGCAGTAAGGGCCAAAGCCCGAGGGTAATGGCAATCAGGGTTGCTCGTCCGCTGCCCTGGCCCCCTAGCAACTGAGCCAGTAAATTCACCGCCGCCGTCAACCAAAATAGGCCCAGCAAACCTGCCAACAAAAACCCCAAAATGAAGCCAATTACCCCCCCGGCCCCTAAACCCACTGCTCCGCCAGCATTCAGGGCCAGGACCAAAACAATTAATAAACCAACGATCAGCCCAACTTGGGGGGTTACTCTCCCCTGGGAAGGTCGGAACAAACTGCCATAAAGCGTATCTAGCATTAATCTATTGCCTCAATGCCAGGGGGATTTTATGCCAGCGGACTTGTTGCGCCAGCTGAGAACCAGGCCACCCTTGCAGGGCGGTGGAGAAAAGCAGCCCCAAAGACTCCCGTAAATTTGTCGAAGTATAGTTGCGAACGGTCGGGTCCCCTTGGATTCCGGCTAAATCCGCGAGTTTTTGCAGGGCATCGTAGGTATTCCCCAAGGAGTCAACCAGCTTTGCCTGTTGGGCCTGCCTGCCAGTAAAGATCCGGCCATCCGCCAGAGGTTTCAATTGCTCCAACGGGATCTTGCGGCTTGTTGAAACCGCGCTCAGGAACTGCTGGTAGGAGTCCATCACCACCGTCTGCAGAATCTGCCGTTCGTTGTCAGTGGTACTGCGGAAGGGCGAGAGAATGTCTTTGTACTGACCGCTTTTAATTGTGTTGGTCTGCACTCCAATCTTGTCTAGCAAAGATGAAATATTCTGCGTCTGGATAATCACCCCAATCGAGCCGGTGATCGAGGCTGGGTTGGCCATGATGTGATCCGCGGCACTGGCGACAAAGTATCCTCCAGAAGCTGCCACATCTCCCAAACTGGCAACCACTTTAATATCAGTTTCTTTACGGGTACGAATTAGCTCGCTATAAACGGCCTCGGAGGCCGCCGCCGTTCCCCCAGGGCTATTGATATGGACCAAAATTCCTTTAACTTGATCTTTACGGGCTTGGCGTATGGCTTTGATTAAGGCATTGGAGTTAGAAGAGTCCACCCCCCCAAAGGGACTGGTTGTCGCTTCATCACTAATCGTCCCGTAGACTTCTAGCAGGGCAACATTTGCCTTTCCCTCTGGGCTGATTTTGGAGGTGGCAATCTGGGGTCCCCCACCCAGCCAATTGCCCAAAGCCGCAACCAGGCAAATCGTAATCAGTGCTGAGACCAAAATTCGATCAAGGCGCACCCAAACTCCCTCCGGAAATCTTTGCTAAATCATTGGCAACCAATCTGCATTGGTCCAGGTTTCTTGACATGAAAATGCCAAACCTATCTCATTTGAACATATTCTGATGATCTTGGAGGGTTGAGCTCATCGGCAGGATTTTTCTCAGGGCTGGGGAACTTGAATCAATCAATCTCCTGATTGGAAGATGACCAGAAACGGTTTCTCGTGCCACTATTCAGAAAATTACAACTTGTTGGGGCCTTCTCAACGGCCAGGATCTGTAGGAGTAAGAGTTAAGGTATGGCGGTTCAGGGCGTAATTCTGGATGTGGATGGCACCCTTATTTTGAGCAATGATGCCCATGCCTGGGTAAGAGCGTTTGCCGGCTTTGATTATGAGATTGCCTTTGATCAGGTGCGCCCCTTGATTAGGATGGGTAGAGATCGGATTATCCCCAAGCTGTTTCCAGGGCTTAATAAGGAGGAAGGAGATGGCAAGGCCGTTAGCGATCGCCGAAAAGAAATAGTTATCAACCATTTTGGCCCCCAACTTCAACCCGCTCCGGGCAGTCGAGAACTGGTGCAGCGGATGCAGCAGGCTGGTCTGAAGTTAGTCATTGCCAGTTCCTCTAGCCAAGCTCAATAACCGCTCCGCGTAGTCGAGAAAATATCATGAATCAAGATAACCGTCGTCTGGGCTTAGAACAAGAGTTTTTTTTGGTAGATGCCGAAGGCGTTCCCTCCAATCGGGCG
>JBGTDP010000365.1:0-2924 GCA_041748255.1 Thermosynechococcaceae cyanobacterium
AAGGTAATTAAACGGGTGCCAAAGCGATCGGAGAGCGCACCGGAGGCCGGGGCAACCAATCCTCCGACAATCGGAGACACAGCCAGCAGCAATCCCACCTGCTGGGTGGAGTAATGCTTTACCAGTTCTAAAAAGAACGGCATGACCAAGATTGAACCCGCCACCACCATAAACACCAGCAGGGCAATCAACAGACTCAGACTAAATTGCAAATCATGAAATAGCCGAAGGTCTAACATCGGCTGCTTCAGGCGCACCTCAAGGCTTAAAAACAAGATTAATCCCACCGCTGCAATCCCCAATAGCGCCAAGGCCACCGGATTGTTGAACCCCTGGCGTTGTCCAGCGGTCATCCCCAAAGAAAAGCAACTTAGCACCAGGGCAAAAATCACTGCCCCGGCCCAATCAAATCGTCCCTGACTTTCCCTGACCGGATCAGCAGCCACAAACCGAACCACAATAAAACTGGCAAAAATCCCCAGGGGGACGTTGACCAAAAAGATTGTCCGCCAGTCCCCGAGGCTAATGAGCAAGCCGCCCACACTGGGGCCTAGGGCAATGCCCACAGAGACAATGCCACCAATAATGCCCAAGGCGCGACCACGCTCTGCGGCTGGGAAGACTTCTGTGATAATGGCGGCTCCCAGGGCTGCAATCATCACCGCCCCAACTCCTTGCAAAGCTCGAAACCCAATCAACCAATTGATGTCTGGGGCCAGGCCGCAGAGCAAGGAACTCAAGGTAAATAAAATCAACCCCCACAGGTACAAACGCTGCTTGCCCAGCATATCCCCCAGGCGGGCCGCCCCTAGAACTAAGACAGTAATCACCAATAGGTAGCTGAGGACGACCCATTGCACCATTGCAAAGCTGGTCTGTAATTGCTCAACCAGGGTAGGTAGGGCAATATTCACAATGCTGACATCAAGGGTAAACATCAGCACCCCCAGTCCAATCCCTAGCATTGCCCACCATTTATCAGCGGGTGATGCTGGCGGCGACGACGGCTGCGGAGAGAGGCCCATGATCAATATCAAATACTGGCCTAACTGTAACGCATTGTAACGCTAGCACTAGCCCGCTCTATTGCCTAAAAGCCGGTTTTGTTGCTCTTAGAGGGTTTTCCGCCTTGGAACATGGCAATCAACAGGCAAATAATTCCTAAATTAATTGCCACATCCGCCAGATTAAACACCGGAAATTGAATTAAACGAAAATCCAAAAAGTCCACAACTTCGCCACTGAGAAACCGATCTAGCCCATTGCCGATCGCTCCTCCTAAAATAAACCCGTAGCCAGCTTGTTCCCAGCGGTTTAACCGTGGCCCCAGCCAAGCCAGGATCACTAAACCAGCACTCACCAGCAATGACAGCCAGCGCAACCAGCTACCATCTTGACTAAACAAGCTAAAGGCCGCCCCGGTATTAGTGACATAGGTAAAATGAAATACCCCTGGCCACAGGGGCAAAGAGTCAGGGGGAGAGGTGAGACTAAACTGATCAACCACCCAGTACTTGGTCACCCGGTCGAGCAGCAAGCTCACCAGAGCGCAAAGCCAAAATAAAGCATTTTTCAGGCGCATAGTTACTAGTAAAACAGCAATCGCCGCGAAATTAGCGAGACAACTGCCACCGCGCAAACCACAACTAATTGACCCAGTAGGGGCTGGAGGGAGTATTGCCAGGCAGCGCTCCACCAAGCCTGGGGAATTATCCGCAGCAGACTGAGTAATCCCAAGTAAATCAAGCCTACTAAGTGGATTGCTGCCAAACCTCCCAAGCAACTCAAGCCCAGAGTCTCTAGCTTTAGGGGGGTTCTAAAAGCAAGATAGCCGCAGAGCCAGGCACCGGGAACAAACCCCAGCAGATAGCCAAAGCTGGGCTCCTGAAAATACCCTAGGCCGCCCCCGTGGGCAAAGATCTGAAAGCCACTTAAGCCCAAGATTAAATAGGCAACTTGAGATAAAACTCCGGCATTTTTACCTCCCAAACAGCCCACCAGTAACACCGCTCCCACTTGATAGCTGACCCCCAGGGAATAGGTTGAAACTGACTCCAAATTGAACGGCCACACCGGAATTGGAATGGACGCTTCAACAAAGGTTCCACCAATGGTTAATAGTAAGCCAATAAAGGCCCAGAGCAAGACATCAAAGGGTGACACTAGGGATCTAAATTCAGGCATAGGCATTCTATCACTAGCCTCAAGAGCAGGATTGCAAGAGCTGAGGGGCTAGAGGGCTAATTCTAGACCCAAATCCTTCCAGGCTTTAGGCCCTCTGGGGTTAGATTCCCATACTTTGTTTGCCCAATTGCTGGAAGAAATCTAGTGCCCTTCAACCCTAAGGATTCAAAGGCGTCTATGGGACTCCTATTCGTTTAATTGCAGCTGGGTTAATTCAATTTGTGATAAATCGCGCACAGGCGGCTGGGCTGAAAAATTTTGGCTTTGAACATAAAGTTAGGCGGGACATTGATCAGCACATGATCTTCAGATTGATAGTAAGGCTCAAATTGAGCCGGCATTCCCTTGGGGGTGGCGGTACTGTAGGGCAGTGGCTGAAATAACAATTCTGTAAATTCCACCCTTGGGGCCTGAGACTGGGCGGCAATTTGCTCCAGAAAGTTGGGAGCCCCTAAAAGCTGAAACAAGTGTTCCTGAGCCTCTGGGTTGAGGGTAAAGCTGCCATCGAAGTGTTCAATAATTTTTAGTCGAGTCATCTTAAAATTCAAATTTATTCCAACGGATTCCCGGCAATGCTGCCATGATCCTAGGTCCATCATACTAAGCTCGACTTTATCCATTTTCCAAAGAGGAAAGGTAGCAAGATCAGGATAGTGTTGTTTTGATTTGTCCTGATGAACCTGCTACCGAAAGAATTTGTGCCTTTGATCTTACTGTTTGCCCCCCTGTTTTCCAAGCCT
>JBGTDP010000366.1:0-5022 GCA_041748255.1 Thermosynechococcaceae cyanobacterium
GTTGAGAACTGGTTGGCTTCCAGTTCTGAGGTGCGAGCCTCTAGAGCATCTACCCGGCCTCTGAGGATAGCAAGCTCTGCAGCAAACTCATCTTGCAACTGCCGGATGGTGGCTAAGTCTTCAGCGGTGACAAACCGCTCACTGATCTGGTTTAAGCAAGCATTCAAAGCGGCAGCTAATTCATAACGAGTTGCGGCCCGGTTGCCCCGGAAGGTCTTGTCAGGATAACCCTCGATACAGCCATAGCGTTCTACCAGAGATTGCACTGCCTGGAAGGCCCAGTCTGTGGGTTGAACATCAGACAACTCAGAGACCGAGGTGACCTGAGCCATAGAATTATCTTCAGCCACAGGCTGAGTAGATTGCTGAGCCAGGACTTGAGGCTCAGCAGGTAAGACTGAAGCGGTAGTAGCCTTATCAGTCGTCGATGACCCCAGCAAAGAAGCGGCGATCTGATTGGAAGATTCGATGGTGGCGGTAGGGGATGCGGTTGCTGGAACAGAAGTTCCAACAAGACCCAACAGTCCCAGGCTACCTGCCAGTAGATAGGCTCTTTTCACGATTAGACTCCTCACTCACAAATAAAAGTCGTATGTGCCGAATATCGATGATGATCGTAGCTATTGAAACTGCCGATACGCTTTGTCTTAGAGATTTAGCGCTTACTAACTAACACTCATTATTTTAGAGTATTTACTTAGGGTTACGCTATATTTCACTTGGTTATACATTGTAGTTGATCTACAAGTTCAAGCCAAGAGGAAATGACAAGATTTTCAAAAATTATTTCCCCCCTCTGCCTATACACGAAAGATCCATCAAACTCAGGCTGGGAAAGCGTTACAGGAATTGAATGCTCCCAGTCTTTCTAGAGACCTCTCAGTTTTTCTAGAGACTAAGTCTTTCTAGAGCTTAATTCAATTAGTTCAACTTTGTAGCCATCGGGATCTTCTAGAAACGCAATCACGGTCGAGCCATGCTTCATTGGTCCCGGTGGACGGGTGATCTTGCCCCCACCAACCTCAATTTCAGCGCAGGTTTCGTAAATATTATCCACACCAATGGCAATGTGACCGTAGGCATCGCCCAGATTGTAGTCTTGCTGATCCCAGTTGTAGGTCAGTTCCAAGACTGTGTGGTCGCGCTCTTCCCCATAGCCGACAAACGCCAGGGTAAACTTACCGCCTGGGTAATCTTTTTTACGGAGTAATTTCATCCCCAAGACATCGCAATAAAAATTGAGGGAGGTGTCTAGATCCCCGACCCGAAGCATCGTATGTAACAGTTGCATGGCTAAATTCCAATTAACCTGAGTATCAAGTTTAATTGTCCTTGAAGACGTATTCTAAACAATCGAGTCTGTTCATTCCCGGTTCGTCTCTGCCTGGGTGATAGACAGTCCGGCTGTAAACGAATTGACTGTATCCGGTTCTAGCTCGCTGCTCCAAGAGGAAATTTTTATGTCAATGACTGCCATTACTGCTGTTCATGCGCGGGAAATTCTTGACTCCCGGGGTCGGCCAACGATCGAAGCAGTGGTTTGTCTTGAGGATGGTTCAACAGCCCTGGCCCAGGTGCCAAGCGGTGCTTCCACCGGTAGCTTTGAGGCCCATGAGCTGCGGGATAATGACCCCAGTCGGTTTGGCGGCAAAGGGGTTCTTAAAGCCGTGCAAATGGTCAAAGAAGTGATCCAACCCCGGCTGCTAGGGCTAGATGCCGTTAATCAAGAACAAATTGATCAAACCCTACTGGTTTTGGATGGTTCTGAGAATAAGTCAAATCTAGGGGCAAACGCGATCCTGGCGGTTTCTTTAGCTACGGCAAAGGCCAGTGCCACCGCCCTCCAGATGCCACTTTACCGATACCTGGGCAGTCCCCTGGCAAATTTGCTCCCGGTGCCTTTGATGAATGTGATCAACGGCGGGGCCCACGCCAACAATAATGTTGATATTCAAGAGTTTATGATTGTCCCCTTGGGGGCCGGTTCGTTTAAAGAAGCGCTGCGCTGGGGGGCAGAAGTGTTTACTTCCCTTAGTCAGGTTCTAGCAGACCAGGATCTGCTAACCGGAGTTGGCGATGAAGGGGGGTTTGCCCCCAACCTGGCCTCTAATCAGGCGGCTTTAGACCTACTGATGAAAGCGATCGAGAAAGCAGGCTATCAGCCGGGGGAGCAAGTTGCCCTGGCCCTAGACGTGGCTGCCAGCGAGTTCTATCGGGATGGAGAGTATTTCTACGAAGGGGCTTCCCATTCACCGGCAGAACTGATCCAGTACCTATCGGGTCTGGCCCGGCAATATCCGATTGTTTCAATCGAAGATGGCTTGCACGAAGATGATTGGCAGCACTGGCAGTTGCTAACCGAAAAACTCGGCGATCAAGTTCAATTAGTCGGGGATGATTTGTTTGTCACCAACCTTGTGCGTCTACAAAAAGGCATTCAGCAGCGATCGGCCAACGCGATCTTAATCAAACTCAATCAGATTGGGTCTTTGACTGAAACATTACAAGCCATTGATCTGGCCACGCGCAACCGGTTTAACTCAATCATCAGCCACCGTTCCGGGGAGACAGAAGATACCACCATTGCGGATCTCGCCGTTGCCACCCGCGCCGGTCAAATTAAAACCGGCTCCCTCTGCCGTAGTGAACGGGTTGCCAAGTACAACCGCCTGCTGCGGATTGAAGATCAGTTAGGAGAGCAGGCAATCTATGCCGGGAAAGTTGGGCTGGGTCCCCGTGCCTAAATAAACAGGTCTTCTCTATCCACTCTTTTAAAACTGTCTTAAAAAGCGCAGATCACTGGTGTAAAGGCGGCGAATATCATCAATTTGGTGCAGAACCATGGCAAAACGTTCCGCGCCGAAGCCAGCAGCAAAGCCAGTATAAACCTCCGGGTCGTAGCCGACTTTCTTAAGGACATTGGGGTCCACCATGCCACAGCCTAAAACTTCTAGCCAGCGGCCTTGCCACTGGACATCTACTTCTGCTGAAGGCTCAGTAAAGGGGAAGTAACTGGTGCGAAACCGGATCGGCACCGGACCAAACATTTGCTCAAGAAAGACTTTCAGGGTGCCCTTGAGGTCGGCAAAGGTAAGCCCTTCATCCACGGCTAAAATCTCAATTTGATGAAAGACCGCAGCATGGGTGGCATCTTCGGTATCCCGGCGATAACAGCGCCCTGGAACCGCAATCCGAATTGGCGGTTCGTTTTCTTCCATGTAGCGAATCTGAACTGAGGAGGTATGGGTTCGCAGCAGGTTGCCATCCGGGAGATAAAAGGTATCCTGCATATCCCGAGCCGGATGATCAGGCGGAGTATTCAGGGCTTCAAAGTTGTAGTAGTCGGTTTCCATTTCTGGCCCCTCGGCCACGGTGTAGCCCAGACCAACAAAAACATCCAAGGCTTGGTCAATAATACCGTTGAGGGGATGGACCCGTCCTTGGGGACGATAGAAGCCGGGCATGGTTACATCCAGGGTCTCTGCCTCAAGCTGGGCTTGAATTTGAGCTGCTTGAAGTTGACGTTGCTTTTGCTCTAAACCTGTCTGAATGAACCCTTTGACTTGATTTGCCAGGGCCCCAATCCGAGGGCGATCGCTGGGGTCAAGTTTGGCCATCCCCCCCAGAACTTTAGAAACCTGCCCTTTTTTGCCTAGATAATTCACCCGGATCTGCTCTAACTGATTTAAGCTGTCGGAGGTGGCGATCGCTCCTTCAGCTTCCTGGCGTAGGGTTTCTAAGTCAGTCTCAAGCGTGCTCAGCTGGATGGTCATAAAATCAAGGGGAGTTTTTTTTCTAGCGTTGCCCTACAGCTAGTCTAAACGCTGAGGAAACCATAGCGGCAAGGCGCTTGAGTCTAGCTCAATTTAACCTTTATTGCTGAACCAGACTAAACTTAATTTGCGACAATCGATCACAAGCTGCCTCGGACTGTCTTTCTGTTTATGAAACTTTTACTCAGTAATGA
Organism: Thermosynechococcaceae cyanobacterium; assembly: GCA_041748255.1. Classification (GTDB taxonomy): domain Bacteria; phylum Cyanobacteriota; class Cyanobacteriia; order Thermosynechococcales; family Thermosynechococcaceae; genus JBGTDP01. The sequence continues at coordinate 3,968 of JBGTDP010000366.1, forward strand.
TGATGGTATTTTTGCCCTGGGTCTGCGGACCCTTGCCAATCATCTAGCAGAGGCAGGACATCAGGTGACCGTGGTTTGCCCTGACCGGGAGCGCTCAGCCACTGGCCACGGCCTCACCATTCATCAACCGCTGCGAGCGGAGCTGGTGGAGTCTGTCTTTGATCCGGCAGTCAAGGCCTGGTCTTGTTCCGGTACGCCCTCTGACTGCATCAAGCTTGGGTTGGGGGCCATCCTAGAACATCCTCCAGATTTTGTTCTCTCTGGGATTAACCATGGCCCAAACCTGGGCACAGATGTGCTGTATTCTGGTACGGTCTCAGCAGCCATGGAGGGAGTCATTGAAGGAATCTCCAGCATGGCTTTTAGTCTGGCTAGTTTTTCCAATCAAGGGTTTAAACCGGCGGCTGAGTTTGCCCAGGCGCTTTTAACCCAGTTAGGCCAGTTGCCCCTGCCGGAAGTGATGCTGCTAAATATCAATGTACCAGCACTAGCACCGGAAGAAATTGCCGGAGTGATGGTCACTCGCCAGGGCGTTCGCCGCTATTACGATATCTTTGAAAAACGCTTGGATCCTAGGGGCAAAACCTACTATTGGTTAGCCGGGGAAGTCTTAGAGGAAATTGAGCAGCCCCTTGATCCAGATTCATCAACTCCGCTGCTGACCGATGTTCAGGCAATCAAAAAAAACTATATTACGGTAACGCCCTTAAAGTACAATCTCACCTACACCCCCGGACTCAAGACGATGGCAACTTGGAGCAACAAGATCACTGCAGAAACGTTTCCTTGGGTTACCCAACAAACATCCCAAGCAAATCCCTAAGGCTTGTTCCTTCCCTATGGCAGGATATTAGTTGTGTGGGTCACTTCTTCTTTAGCAACGGTGCGAACGCCAACCGTGATTGCCCTGGGCAATTTTGATGGAATTCATCGGGGCCATCAGCAGGTGATTGGGGCTTTGCCTGTCAGTCAATTAGCGTCGCTGTCTGCTGCCAGGCTAGAGGTTGAGTGTGGTCTTGCCTCTAACCCTGAGTCAGCCCAAAAGCGTAGCGTCA
>JBGTDP010000367.1:0-11456 GCA_041748255.1 Thermosynechococcaceae cyanobacterium
CTCACCGATACCAACTTAAATGGTGTGATTTTGCGGGGGGCTGATTTGGCCGAGACCAACCTGAGTTTGGCTCACCTGGATCATCTAGATTTATCCTGGGCAATGATGCCAGATGGTAGCGTTTTTGAGTGTGCTTGAGAAGAACTGGACAGCCAGGTTTTTTCGTTACAGAAGTAGCAAAGAAATCTCTGTAGAGTGGATCAGGTTTGAATGATAGGAGTGTTCAAGTGATTCCAGGAGAAATGCTGATCCAGGCTGGGGAGATTAAACTGAATCCAGGCCGCCCAACCCTAGAGTTATCAGTAGCAAACACCGGCGATCGCCCGATTCAAGTCGGATCTCACTTTCACTTCTATGAGGTTAATGCAGCCCTGGATTTTGAGCGAGAGCAGGCCCGAGGAATGCGCTTAGACATCCCGGCAGGAACAGCGATCCGCTTTGAGCCAGGGGATCAGCGGCAAGTGACCTTAGTACCCTTGACTGGGAGTCGCCAGGTTTATGGCTTTAATGGCAAAATCAATGGTCAGCTATAGAGACTAGGTATGTCCAATGAAATCCAAACCTCACTCCAATTTGTTTTGGGAGGTCTTTGCGGCGCAGGTAGTGGGATTGTCGTGCTTTGTTACCTGTTTGGCTGGCATAAACGCCAAGCTTTTGGGCGGGCCATTAAGCTGTTTTTAGGATTATTTGCGGTTGTTTCCCTGAGCTTTATTTTTGCCCGCCTGTTTGATCTGTGGGGGCAAACGGCCAATGACCCCAGGCGATCGCTGGAACTGCTGAAGGTGATTTCAAACTTTGCGATCGCAGCGGCCATTGGTGGTGCAATTGTCTGCATAAGCCAATATCAGGCTAAACAGATCCGCCGGCAGGAGCGACAAGACTTGAGCAGGCACGATCAAGGCAGGTACTTTGCTCGGCTGGGAGAAGATTAATGCTGCGAAAGCTGCCCATATGGTTTTCACTACAAAATCAGCAAGGTTTAGACGCCCTCAAGATCCCTAGTCGCAGGCTTCGGAATGCTCAAAACAGGGCTTTTGGATGCAACATTCAGGGTATGTCAGAGGAGTCTGGTAATCTCTGGGCCTCTTAAGGATGCCAAAATGAATGTAGCCTTGGTATCGGTAGAGCCCTAAGGTGCTTAAATGGAACCTGATCCGACGATCGTCAATGAACTGGTGCAAAGCATTGTACAGACGGTTCGCCCCCTGCGGATTATTCTGTTTGGTTCAGCAGCTCGGGGTGAGATGAAACCGGATAGCGACCTGGATGTCATGGTTGTGATGCCGGATGGCACGCATCAGCGCCAAACAGCGCAAGCAATTTATCAAAACCTGATTGGGTTAGGTGTCCCTGTAGATGTGGTGGTGGCAACTGAAAAAGACCTGCATCAGTACGGCGATAACTTTAGCCTTGTCTACTATCCTGCCTTAAAAGAGGGCAAGGAGATTTATGCCGCCTGAGTTCCCTGCTCCTGCTACTCCTAGAGATTGGCTGCGCTATGCCCAGAGTGATTTTGCTATTGCCTGTCAAGCTCAAGCTTCACCCCTGATTCTGCTGCAAACCCTGTGCTTTCATGCTCAGCAAACGGTTGAAAAAAGCATCAAAGCCGTTCTGCTTCAGCAAGGGATCCCGTTTCCCTACTCCCATGATCTAGCCAGGTTAATCACCTTGGTCCACAGCAATGAAATTGCCTGGCGAACAGAGATGGATCAAGCAGCAGGGTTGACAGTTTATGCCCTGGCTGGACGCTATCCTGGTGTGGTTCCAGCGATTACAGTGGCAGAGTATCAGCAAGCTATTGCCATGGCTGAGCAGGTTCTAAATTGGGCAGAGAATTTAGTTGAGGAGTCACGATGAGCTACCGAATGGATCGCCGCGCCTATGCCGAAACCTATGGCCCCACGGTGGGCGATCGCCTGCGGTTAGCGGATACGGATTTATTCATTGAAGTTGAGCAAGACTTAACCCCCTATGGGGATGAGGTCAAGTTTGGCGGTGGCAAGGTGATCCGAGATGGCATGGGCCAGTCACCGATCGCCAATGCCGAGGGAGCCGTGGATCTGGTGATCACTAATGCCTTGATTTTGGATTGGTGGGGGATTGTCAAAGCCGATGTGGGGATAAAAGCCGGTCGGATCTGCAAGATTGGCAAGGCTGGCAACCCCTATATTCAAGACAATGTGGATATTGTCATTGGCCCGGGCACCGAGGCCTTGGCTGGAGAAGGGATGATTCTGACCGCTGGAGGGATTGATGCCCACATTCACTTTATTTGTCCCCAGCAGATTGAAGTGGCGATCGCCTCTGGAATCACGACGATGTTGGGCGGCGGCACCGGTCCGGCCACAGGCACAAACGCCACCACCTGCACCCCCGGTCCCTGGAATCTGCATCGGATGCTGCAAGCCGCGGAAGCCTTTCCGGTGAATCTGGGATTTATGGGTAAAGGGAATAGCAGTCAACCCCAAGGCTTAGTCGAGCAGGTCCAGGCTGGGGCCATGGGCTTAAAGCTGCATGAAGACTGGGGCACGACTCCGGCGGCGATTGATACCTGCCTAGGGGTTGCGGATAACTTTGATCTCCAGGTGGCGATTCACACGGATACCTTAAATGAGGCCGGATTTGTCGAGGACACGATCGCGGCGTTTCAAAACCGGGTAATCCACACCTACCACACTGAAGGCGCGGGGGGCGGCCATGCCCCGGACATTATCAAAGTTTGTGGTCAGGCCAATGTCTTGCCTTCTTCCACCAATCCCACCCGGCCCTATACCCTGAATACCCTGGATGAGCACCTGGATATGCTGATGGTCTGCCACCATCTTGATCCGGCCATCCCTGAAGACGTTGCCTTTGCGGAGTCGCGAATTCGCCGGGAAACTATCGCCGCTGAAGACATTCTTCACGATTTGGGCGCTTTTAGTATGATCGCCTCCGACTCCCAGGCCATGGGCCGAGTCGGAGAGGTGATTCTGCGCACCTGGCAGACGGCCCATAAGATGAAAACCCAGCGGGGACCGCTGCCGGAGGATTCAGACCGCAACGACAATCATCGCGCCAAGCGCTATGTCGCCAAGTACACGATCAACCCAGCAATTACCCACGGGCTTGCCGAGCAAGTCGGCTCTGTGGAGGAAGGCAAACTGGCAGATCTGTGCTTGTGGAAACCAGCAATGTTTGGCGTCAAACCAGAAATTGTGCTCAAGGGAGGGGCGATCGCCTGGGCGCAGATGGGAGATGCCAATGCCAGCATTCCTACCCCGCAGCCCATCCATATGCAACCGATGTTTGGCAGCTTTGGGCGGGCCAGGTTTGCCACTGCCCTCACCTTTGTTTCTCAAGCAGCCATGGAGCAGGATGTTCCGGCTCAGTTAGGCTTACAAAAACAGGCCGTCGCGGTCTCCGGCACCCGTCAGCTCAGCAAGCGTGATTTAAAATTAAATGATTACTTACCAGCGATGGAAGTGGACCCAGAAACCTATGAAGTCCGGGCCGATGGTCAGCTCCTGACCTGTGAACCCGCTACAGTTTTACCCATGGCCCAGCGATATTTCTTGTTCTAGAAGTACTCTACTAAGCAGCCTTGGTTTTAGGTTGTCGCTGGGATTTTAGCGCCAGCAGCTTCTCTGCTCTCTCTAAGCCTTCTACTGGGGGTAAGTTTAACGTTTGGCGGATTTGCTGGTAAATGCGCTCATTGGGGATATCTTCTAGACGATTGAGCTTGTAAAGCGCCAGCAGGGCAGACGTATCAGAACGCTCCCAATGCTGATCTAGTTTGGCCTTCATCAAGACATTGCGATGAAAGGGGGTAAACTTCCACTGGGGCCGCTCACCTCTGGCAAACCAGTTTGCCAGCTTGATGCCAACGTCTGCTGTGGGCAGCTTAAGGACTTGATCTTGCAGTAAATCGCTACAATCTTTTTCAATCGTAAGGGCATGATCTGGGTCTATATAACCGACGACATCAAACTCATACTCCAGGTTTTTACGCTGATCTGGCCCCAGACCCACCCTGCGTAGGCTGGTTTTACCGTTTTCATTGGTCTCCATGGCATACTCTGTCTTACTACGCATTGTGGCAATCACATGGCACGAAGACCGAGTCATCGCTTCAATTAGACGGCGGTGGATGGGGGTGACTTCATCCCAAGCACTAAAATCATTTTTGACCGGGTTGCGACGGACAATCTCTGAATGAACTTCTAAAAGTCCACCTTCACCAGACCAGGCATGGGTAAGGCTGTCAATAATAATCACGTCGTAGCCTTCATCTTCAGCAGCTTGGATGACCTGAATGTAGTGATCTGGGTGAAAGGTCTCTAGCTCGACGATATCAAAGTTGAAGCGATCAGCATACTGGCGAGATCGCCCATGCTCTGTATCGATCAAGGCAACTTTTTGACCTAAACCTGTGGCAATTTCTAAGGCTGTACGAGTTTTTCCGGCCCCAGAGGGTCCCCAAAGGGCAATGCGAACTTTTGCTTGTTCTAAAGTGGCTTTCTTAAACCGAGACATAGGCTTTGACTGAAAAGAGGACAGTTTTAACGGCTGAAGCTGCACGCCTTAGCCCAGCTTCTAGACCTGTCTTTATTATAGTACTTTTGTACTACTTTGCCCCTGGATTTTAAGCTTCAGCAAAATGAGTCTGTATCAGATTCTTGAGCAGAGATCAGGAATTTTAAGATTAACTTGGGCTGACAAAAGAACCAGGACATCATAAAACGGCGATGAATTTCTGGGTCTTTCCAGGCCCTTCTCAGTCCCTGATCAGAACTTTGCCAATAGGATTCCAAAGATTGTTAGGTTGAACAAGTTGCCAGTCAAAATCTCCAGACCCAGGGCTAGGAATCTCGTTATCCTAAACAGAGATTGAGTAGGTGAATGGAAGCTGATTGAACCGACACCAAAGTTAAAATCAGCCATGGAGCTGCCGGGGCGTTACAGTCTGACCTTTATAGGAGAAATGCTGGCCTTACTTCAGCCTGAGAAACTGCTGGCGTTATTTCAGACCTGCGCTCCGGTTCTCAAGACTCGGATGCTGGGATAAAATTTGCTTTTCTAATATGAACCAAGATCAAGACCTGTCAAGTCACAAGCCCTTGGATGCTGATTTTGCGGTGCCAGAGGCTGTCACCTTTGAGCAAGCGATCGCTCTCACAAAGAACTTGCTGACCCAAATGGAAGCTGGTCTCTCAGCAACCAAAATTCAAGCAGCGGTTACTGCTCTAGTCAGCACCAAAGCGGGGGCCAGAGGCTTTTTTGTCACCTATCTAACGGACCCACGCTCCCCTAGCTCTCATCCGCCAGCCGTGATTCAAGCTCTGCAGTCAGCGCCTGAAACTGTGGCGGAGCTTTTGGTGAAAAATTTAGCAATGTCAACAGCAATGATTTTGACCCATCAGGGCAATCAAAGTCCGCAGATGGCAGCCGACTCCGCCCAGGTTCAGGCCCGCGCCCTTGGGTTGATTCAACAATTGCCGCTACCAGCGATTCAAGTCCATTTACAGAAAATGCAGCAAAGTGCAGCAAATGGCAAAGGAGACTACCAAAGCTTTCTGGAACGGTGGGGCTACGATGATCAGCAGCGACAAACGATTCAGCAAGTCCTGGCCCAGGTGCTGCCTCACGGGCAGTCCCCTAATCCAGGATGATCTACCTGGCGGATCTGGCTGATTATCTGGATCAAGTTTTGGCCAGCGATCGCTTTGCCAATGACCCAGGGGGCATTTACCACTTCTCTAAGCGTCCAGTGCATCGTTTAGGATTGGCCCTAGAACCCTGGCCGCAGTTAGGAGATTGGCTGCGGCACCATCAGATAGATGCCTTGTTTCTCCATCGTCCTTGGCAACTTCCAGAGCAGCTCCCTGGGGATGTTGGAGTTGTAGCCTACCACCTGGCCTTTGATCAAGGGTTGACCCTAGGATTTAATCCTCGGCTAGGGGCAGCTTTAGAAATGTCTGAGTTAGAGCGGCTAGGTGAAAAGGCCGGCAGACCGATTGGCATGATCGGAACCGTCTCAACGCAGGACTTCCAGCCCTATTGTGTCCTGGCAGATCATATCTTTGGGGGGCTGGAAGCCTCACAACCGGGTAAACATCCTGAAATCTCTCAGATTGCCGTAGTTGGAGCAATGACAGACTCCTTGGTCAGAGAGGCCGCAGACCGGGGCGCAGGAATTTACCTTACTGGAACGTTTCGCAAACCGGCCCAAGCCGCGGTTCAAGAAACCGGAATTGCTGTCATCACTGTGGGGCATCGGCGCACTGAGGAATGGGGTCTGCGGGCACTTGCTACTCTGTTGAGGGAGCGCTGGCCGCAACTCAAAATTCTGCTCCCTTAGCACCAGTGGATCTCCGGCCATAGAGGGACGGTTTTTACGGTGGTTTAATTTGATCAAGGCTTGTTACATATCGTTACAATACAATCATATAAAGGCCCTAAAAGCCTTACTCAAGATTTTGTTTCACAAGGTGGCCCGCATGAACGGCACTATTCGAATCGGGAATCTATTTGGAATTCCCTTCAACATTCATCCCTCCTGGTTTCTGGTTCTGGGTCTGGTGACCTGGAGCTATGGAAGTGGTTTAGCAGGTCAGTTTCCAGGACTGGGTGGACCCGTTCCCTGGCTGCTGGGACTGGTGGCTGCCCTGCTGCTATTTGCCTCAGTCCTGGCTCACGAACTAGGCCATAGTTTTGTCGCTATCCGCCAAGGCGTTCCAGTTAAGTCAATTAATTTGTTTCTGTTTGGGGGTTTAGCCAGTTTAGAGAAAGAGTCAAAGACCCCCGGAGAAGCCTTTCGGGTAGCGATCGCGGGTCCAGCCGTTAGCCTGATTTTATTTGGTCTGATTACTGCGGTGATTCTGGGAACAAGGGTTTCAGGTCCCCTGGGGGCAGTTTTGCAACTGTTGGCCTCGGTGAATCTGATTATTGCCCTGTTTAACTTAATTCCTGGCCTGCCCCTAGATGGCGGTAACATTCTCAAGGCTCTGGTCTGGAAGATTACCGGCAATTTCCATCAAGGCGTTGTGGTTGCCAGCCGCGTTGGTCAAGTTTTAGGGTGGGTCGCAGTGGCTTCCGGGCTGATTCCTCTATTGCTGTATGGGAGCTTCGGCGGGGTATGGAACCTGTTAATTGGTTGGTTCTTGCTCCAAAACGCCGGTCGAATGGTTCAATCTGCCCGTGTGCAAGCCCAGATGACTGGCCTCACGGCTGAAGACGCAGTTAGCCCCAATAGCCCAATCGTCTCAGCGGATCTGTCTGTGCGAGAGTTTGCCGACCAGGTGATCTTAAGCAATAGCTGGCAGCGCTTCCTAGTCACCAACCATGACGGTCAACTGCTGGGAGCCATCACGGTAGATCACCTGAAAACGGTTTCTCCTTCGGTCTGGTCAGAAACAACCATTGCTCAGCTCATGCAACCAATTGAGCAATCCTTGACTGTTGAATCAAATCAACCCCTGTTGGAAGCCGTAAAGCTTCTAGAGGAGAAAAAACTCCCAGCCCTGCCGGTGGTGCGAGCTAATGGGGTTGTGGTTGGACTTTTAGAAAAGGCTTCAGTTCTCAGCTTGCTTCAGGCTCAATCTCAAGCAAAACCTGCCTAGGTCCACAATAGTTTAGGCAAAAGGCTCTCTTCTCAAAGAGAGCCTTTTTTATTGGATCTGCTGGAAGGTATAGCGCTTCCGTCAGGCTATTTAAGAACCTGCCGCTACCAGTTGATTTTCTTGCCGCAAGTAGGCTTGGATAAAGGGCTCTAGCTCCCCTGCCATCACATCCTCGATCGCGGTGGTTTCTTCCCCGGTGCGTAAATCTTTGACCATCTGATAGGGGTGAAAAACATAGTTGCGAATCTGGTTGCCCCAGGCAGCCTCTACAGCATCTCCGCGAATATCGGCAATTTCCTGAGCCCGCTGCTCCTGGGCAACGATTAACAGTTTGGCCTTTAAAATTACCAAGGCTTTTTCTTTATTTTGCAACTGCGATCGCTCTTGGGTACAGCGGACTGCAATCCCCGTTGGCAGGTGAACAATCCGAACAGCCGTCTCAACTTTGTTGACGTTCTGGCCCCCTTTGCCCCCGGCCCGGGTAGTGGTAATGTCTAGATCTTTGTCGGGAATCTCAAGTTCCACTGAACTATCCAACTGGGGCATAATCTCTACGCCTGCAAAGCTTGTCTGGCGCTTGCCATTGGCATTAAAGGGTGAAATCCTCACCAAGCGGTGAGTGCCCTTTTCAGAACGGAGATAGCCATAGGCATAGCGACCCTCAATTTCAATAGTGGCGGACTTGATTCCGGCTTCATCTCCCTCAGACATTTCTGCTAGATGCACTTTATATCCCTGCTGCTCTGCCCAGCGGGTGTACATCCTTAACAGCATTTCAGCCCAGTCTTGGGCATCGGTGCCTCCAGCACCGGCATTAATAGTTAAGACAGCTCCGTTCTTGTCATAGAGACCTGACAGAAGCTGCTGCAGCTCCCACAGATCCAGGTCACGACCTAGACGGGTTAAATTTATCTCAGCTTCCTGAATCAGGGTCTGGTCATCGTCAAGCTCTAGCAGATCTAAAACAGTCTTGGCGTCCTCTAGGGTTGATTGCCACTGGCTAAATTGCCCTAAGTGGGAGTTAAGCTCATTAAGCTCCTGGAGTATCGTCTGCGCCTTGGCTTGATCATCCCAAAAGTCTGGCTGTGCTGCCAGTTGCTCTAAATCCTGAACTTTGGCATTGAGGGCAGGAAGGTCAAAGATAGTCCTGGGTTTTACCCAGGCGCTCAGATACCGTTTCGACTTCGCGTTTTAGTTCTAATGCATCCATACCAAAAATTAGGGCTTTAACAATCAGATTTGTTTTCGATTGTAGCGAAGGTCTTCCCCAAAATAATTGGCTGGGAAAGATTTGGTCACGTAATTCAAGAGGATGCTACTGGTCTGGGGCAGCACTTTGGAAAGTTATAAAACTGGATGCTGCTCACCACCAAAAGCAAACTCAGTTTTTGCTTCCCAGCGTTGGCCGTTATGACTCAGTAGCGTTAGACCTGTAGCGATAAACTGTGCCTCAAAGGGTCGATGTTGGTACTGTACCCAACTTCTGCGGAAGTTTTGCTTGCTTAAATCGCGAAAGGCCACCGTCATGTGGGGCTTGTAGGGACGGCGAGCTGCTTGCGGCACTATCCTTAATGCCTGTTCTAGATGGTCACTCAATGCCTGCTGCAGCAAAGCGAGCTCCGGCGAAGTCACCACATTGATGTAGATCACTCTAGGGGCAAAAGCGCCAAACCCGGATAGTTGCAAAGGCAAAGGATCATGGCAGTGGGCAAATGCCGCCAGCACTGCTTCTAAGGTTGGTATTTGCTCAGGTAGCCACTCAAAAGGAGGTTGCAGGGTGATGTGCGGGGGAGAATTTTGAGCTTTACGGCTGGCATAGTGGCGGACAAAATCTTCCTTAACCTGGTTAACCGCTACTTGAATCTGATTAGGGGGAAGCAAGCCAATAAAATATCGACCCATTGCAGACTATTCCTAAAGAAAGACAACTTGAATCTCCTAAAGGAGGATAAGCTAGCCTGGATTTCTCACTATGTTAAGAATGATGTACAAATGGTTGAAACTTTTATGAGTAGTGTCGAAGAAAATATTCAAAAAGCCAAAGATGCTCTTCCCAATGTCACCCCCACGCCCCCTGATCTCAAGCCGCAAGCCTCTGCTCAAGAGCTCAAAGCTCGGCTGGAATGGGGTGAACCGGGTTTAACCATTGTGGATGTGCGCAACCGCGAAGCTTATAATCAAGGTCGGATCATGGGGGCTATCCCAATGCCGATGGATACCTTAGCAGATCGGGCTAAAGAGAGCTTAGAACCCAACCGTGATATCTACGTTTACGGTCAAACGGATCAGGACGCTGCTGAGGCTGCCAAAAGTTTGCGCGAAGCTGGTTTCCAAAAAGTGGCTGAACTTAAAGGCGGCCTCTCAGATTGGAAAGCGATCGGTGGTTCTACAGAAGGGATTGTAGAATCTCAAAATCTCCCTGGGGCAGAAGGCTATAACGTTGCTTCTCAGATCAAAAATTCTAATGAAACCCAGCAACGGGCTGATCAGCAGCAGATGAACAAGTAAAACTCAATAGCTACAACTATTTGACGATGGCGCTCCTTGATTAAGGAGCGCCAATTTGTTGCAAAACTGCTGGCTGTGCTTTTTCTAGATGTATCTTTAGAATCAGAGGAGATGCCCCTTTAGTAAAACAAATTCTCTTGCTAGAATGACTCAAGGTTTTCCTGCGGCGTTGGTGACTGCCAATAATGTTTTTTGATCTATAAGCATATAAAAGGGGACCCAACAGCTTTGGTGGCAGTAAACCAGGCTTGTATCTGGAAACTTCAAACCTAAGCCAACAGTCTCCACCTGGAAATTCCAGGTCAAAAACTGAGGTAAAACGGCGTTGCGGGAAACCTAACTATCAGGGGTAATTGAGGCTTTTGAAGCTCTATCAGCCTTTGCTTTAGAACCATGGGTCGGACAAGGGGGGGCACTAACAGAGTGATCTAGCCACCCTACAGCTTGTTGGAGTCGTGCCTGGGCTTCTTGAGGTTGATCTTTTAGCAAAAACACAATTGCAGCAGCCGCCTGCTCTAGTGCCCGAGCCTTACGATTTGATTTCAAACGATGCCAGGTGCCAGCAGTAATAGTTAGCTGTTCGGTCAAAAGCTGCGCTAGCTGAAGCGTTTCGGGATTGGGATTAGGATTTAGAGCAGAATTCCCTGCCTCAGGGGTGGATCTTAATAAAGTCATGATTAAGAAGTAAGCTACTCAGAAAGGGGTTTTCGCCTATTCTACTGCTACTGCACAGGATGACCCATGAAGCCTAGCCAGGAGCCAACCACCTCTGAGCAAGATCAAGCAGCTTTTGAACAAAACTTAATCAAAGTTGAAGAGTCACTACAAAGCTTAAAGGCTCGATATACCCAAGTTAAAGCTACCCAGCAGACCCAAGCTGAGCTAAAACAGCGGCTGGCCCGACTGCATTCAGAAAGGGAAAGAATTAAAGAACAGCTTGAAAACTTAGAAGTTGAGTTAGAAAGTCGCCTATTGACCTGGAGCAGCCAGTCAGAAACATTTTGGCAAATAGTCCGGTTTTTAGGGCTAGGTCTGGTGATTGGTTTTGCCCTTAAAGCTTTAATTGACTAGCTTCGAGGCTTAGATATTGGGAAGACCATTACTCCTAAGCTTCTCACTCTAAAGTCAGAAAAAATTAGCAGCAGCTTTACAAATCAATACATTCTGGTTAACATAAGGATACGATTTAGCCTTAATGGCGATCGATTATATTCACCCAAAATACGAAAGCAATCATCGCAACCATGACAACTGTATTACAACAGCGCCAAAGCGCCACAGCATGGGAGCAGTTTTGCAGCTGGGTCACCAGCACCGAGAACCGGCTATACGTCGGTTGGTTTGGTG
>JBGTDP010000368.1:0-9310 GCA_041748255.1 Thermosynechococcaceae cyanobacterium
TGGCCGCCCATCCTCAGCAACTGGCCGCCCTGCCAGAGCCAAACTCAGCCCTTGAAGAAAGTTTACTCCTCTGCTCAATCTTTATTGCCCTGGAACAGGAGCAAGCCAACCACTGCCGCACGGAACTACGACGGCTACTGGGGCCAGACAATTATCAACACCTGATAACCTTTGTGGCCTATGTCAGAACCTGCCATGCCTGGATGGAGGCCCACCCAGAAGTCGGCTACGAAGCTGATCAGCGCGTTCTGGACCACCTAAGATTTTTAGTTCAGGACACCCCAGAGTTAGAAGTATTTTTTCAAACCTATATTGGGCGAGTTCAGCAAGAACGCCGCCAGTGGCAAGAGCGCTTGGCTCAGGCCAGAGAACAAAAGCAAACCGAGCAGCGCTTCCGGCTGCTGGCCGCAGCGATTCCTCAGCAGGTCTGGACCGCTCAACCCAATGGCAGTCTTGACTATGTTAATCAGCAGGTGCTGGATTACTTTGGACGCAGCTTTGAGCAGATCATTGGCTGGGGATGGCAAGCAATGATCCATCCTCAGGATCTCCCTTACTGTCTAGAGCGCTGGCAGCATGCCTTGACGACGGGTCAGGCTTACGAAATTGAATTTCGCCTCCAAAACCAGGCAGGGGAATACCGCTGGCATCTAGGACGGGCGCTGCCGCTGCAAAATGCTCAAGGGCAGGTAACCAGTGGGTTTGGCACCAATACGGATATTCACGATCGCAAACGGGCTGAGGAAGAGCGCGATCGCTTCTTTACCCTCTCGGTGGATATGATCTGCATTGCCGGCAGTGACGGCTATTTTAAACGCTTAAATCCGGCCTGGCAAAAAGTCCTGGGTTACTCCAATGCTGAGCTTCTAGCTAAACCCTTTATTGACTTTGTCCATCCAGAGGATCACCCGGCTACCCTAGCGGAGGTGAAGAAACTAGCCCACGGGAGCAGTACGATTGAGTTTGAAAATCGCTACCGCTGCCAAGATGGGTCCTACCGCTGGCTGCTGTGGAATGCCACTCCCTTTGCCCAAGAGGAACTCATTTATGCGGTTGCCCATGATATTACCGATCGCAAACTGGCAGAACTAGCTCTGCAACAGTCCAATCGCCAAGTCGTCAATATTCTTGAGAGCATCACCGATGCCTTTTTTACCCTGGATCGGCAGTGGCGGTTTCTCTACCTCAATCACCAGGCTGAACAACTTCTGCAGCGTTCAAGACCAGAATTAATGGGGGAGAAAATTTGGGATCAGTTCCCAGAAGCGGTTGACTCGATTTTTTTTGAGCAGTATCACCGGGCGGTTGACCAACAGGTTGCAGTTCACTTTGAAGGCTTCTATCCCTCTCTGGATGCCTGGTTTGAAGTTCATGCCTATCCTTCTGAGACAGGACTCTCGGTTTATTTTCAAAATATCAACGAGCGTAAGCAGGCCGAAGCCCAGATCCAGCAATTAAATGAAACCCTTGAGCAGCGAGTCCTAGAGCGCACGGCCCAATTAGAAGCAGCCAACCAGGAGCTAGACTCGTTTTCTTACTCGGTTTCCCATGACCTGCGGGCACCCCTGCGTCATGTGGGTGGGTTTGTGAATGCCCTTGAGCAGCGGCTAGAGCAAGGGGGGACCATTACCGATCCAAAGGTGACCCATTACCTCGGGGTAATCCAGGACAGTAGTGACAAAATGGGCCAACTGATTGATGGCTTGCTCCCCCTGTCTCGGGTGGGACGACGGCCTTTGGTCAGCTATCCGGTGGATTTGCCGCAATTAGTAACCGCAGCAATTTCCCTGGCAGATCCAACTACTGGGGTTGAATTCTCCGTTGACACCCTGCCAAAAGTCTTAGGCGACGCCACCCTATTGCAGCAGGTATTCAGCAACTTAATTGATAACGCGATTAAATTTAGTCGCGATCGCTGCCCAGCCAAAGTTAAGATTGGCACAATCGCTGATGGGACCTTTTTTGTGCAAGACAACGGGGTGGGCTTCCAGATGGAACACACTGATCAGCTGTTTGGGGCTTTTCAGCGTTTGCATTCCCACCAAGAATTTGAGGGCACGGGGATTGGCTTAGCGATCGTCCAGCGGATTATTCATCGCCACGGGGGGGAAATCTGGGTGCAAAGTCAACCAGGCCAGGGAGCAACGTTTTACTTCACACTCAGACCAGCTTAGGGACCAATGATCTTGGACGTTGAACCAGCTCAAATCTTGCTTGTTGAAGATGATCCCCATGATGTGGAACTGATCCAGCTCGCCCTAGATTCCTATAACTTTGTCAATCGGATGGACGTGGTTCAGGATGGGGAGCAGGCCCTACGCTACTTACTGGGTCAACCCAATGGTGAACTTTATCCCCTTCCCCGCTTGGTCTTGTTAGACTTAAAACTGCCTAAGCTGAATGGCATTCGCGTTTTGCGGACCATCCGGGAGCATCCCCGCACTCGTAACTTGGTGGTGGTGGTGATGACCTCCTCCCAAGAAGACCGAGACTTACAGGCTTGCTACGAGTTGGGGGTCAACAGCTATATTGTCAAGCCCCTAGATTTTCAGCAATTTACTGAGATTGCCCGTCAGGTCGGGCTGTACTGGATGATGTTAAATCAACCCCCTTTGCGGCTGCAAACTTGATCAAAGGCCCCAGGATTTCGGGCATAATCCAAGCTGGAACGATTCTCAAGTAACGCTGCCCACCTTTCTGCTAATGCTCTTAAACTCCTGCTGATGACTCAGGTTCTGCCATCCCCACCGCCAATCCATCTGCTGATTATAGAGGATGTGATCGCCGATGTTGAGTTGATTGAGATCACCTTAGAAACGGCTCAGGTTAGCTTTACCTATGACACCGTTGACACCCTAGAGAGCTGCCGAGAGCGGCTGGCAACTCAATCCTACGGAGCCGTGCTGTCGGATTATCGTCTGCCAACCTGCAATGGTCAGCAAGTTTTACGAGCCCTGCTCGAATCAGGCCAAGAGATTCCGTTTATTTTAGTCACGGGCAAATTAGGGGAAGAAGCAGCCGTCGAGTCGATTAAGGCCGGGGTGAGTGACTACGTGCTCAAAGATCGGCTGTTTCGCCTGCCCTTAGTTCTGGCGCGATCGCTGGAGGAATTTCAACTACGACGACAAAAGCAAGCAGCGATCGCCCAGATTCACCAACAGGCTGAGTGGGAGCGCTCCCTCAACCAAATCGGCCAGGCCCTCAACTCCAGCCTCGATCCCAACTATATTCTGCAAGAAATTGTCCGGCTGACCGGGGAGTGCTTTGGGGTTGATCGGGTGATTATCTTTTCCGTCCAGACAGAGCGCTTCAAGGTTTTAAATGAATGGCGCACCCACGAACAGATTGTTTCTTTAAGAGGCTATGGATCTGCTATTTCTGGATCCAACTGGTCGGCGTTAATGGACCCAATCGCGGATCTGTCGCTTTACCATCCCCTCCATGCCCCTAACTACGTGGATATGCCCCACGGTCCCAGTCACTTGGTCACGATTCACCAGGCTCAGATCCAGTCTTTGCTGCGGGTGCCGATTTTCATTCGGGATCAGTTATTTGGGGGCTTATCCCTGCACACAACCAGCCATCGCCGCTCCTTTAGCGATGATCAGATTCATTTTTTAAGGCGAATTGCCGATCAAACTGCGATCGCTCTGTACAACGCCCAGAGCTATGAGCGCCTTGAGCAACTGGTGCGGGAGCGGACTCGGGAGCTAGAAGCCTCTAAGTTAGTAGCCGAAACCGCCAATCGAGCGAAGAGTGAGTTTTTAGCCAATCTTAGCCACGAACTTCGCACCCCCTTGAGCGGCATTTTATCCCTGTGTCAAGTGTTGCTCCAGCAGTTTTTAGGCCCCCTGAGTGAGAAGCAGCAGCAATATATCAGCACAATCTCTGCCTCAGGGGAGCACCTGTTAGCACTGATTAATGACCTATTAGATTTATCCAAGGTTGAGGCAGGCAAGGAAGAATTAAACCCTGATTGCCTTTTAGTCGAAAAGATATGTCAGACCTGCTTATCCTTGATTCGAGAACGGGCCAATGCCCAGGGTTTACAGGTTCTGCTAGAGATTGGCCTCGAGGTCAGCTATTGGACCGCTGACGAACGGCGACTCAAGCAAATTTTATTTAACCTGCTCTCGAATGCGGTTAAGTTTACCCAAACCGGTTCCGTCACCTTAAGGGTTACCCAGACCCATGAAAGAATGCAATTCTCTGTGATTGACACCGGCGTCGGGATTGCGCCAGCAGATCAAGCCTTGATCTTTGAGCCATTCCAGCAGCTCAAAAGCCCCTTGAAGCATAGCCATGAGGGCTCTGGCCTCGGATTAGCCCTCGTGCGTCATTTGGCTCACCTGCATGGGGGAGAGATTACCGTCACTTCCCAACCAGGCCAAGGCAGTTGCTTTACCCTCACTTTACCCAGACCCCACCTAGATTACTGTAAAACTCCGGGGCACTTCTCCCTGGACCGGCAAAGCTAATCCAATCATGCTATTGCTGGCACTCCGGCAAAATCATTCAAAATAATCTAAAGAGCCCGCAGCCAGGCCACGGGTAGGCAGGTAAACTTCCCTAGTTTAGAAACGTAGGCTCTTTGGGTAAAGACATCGTAATGGTTGCGCTCAATCACATCCAAAATTTGACGATAGTTCATCAGGGCAGACCACACAGGCCAGCGAGCATCAGGACTAAGGGCAGGAATTCCCTTTTCTGCCTGAGCGTAGAACTTGCGGGCCCGTTGAATTTGGAAGTGCATCAGCGCTTGCCAGCGCTGATCTAAAACCCCTTTGAGCAACTCTGCCTCAGTGTAATCAAATAGTGCCAAGTCTTCTAAGGGCAGGTAAATTCGGCCTCGGCGGGCATCTTCACCCACATCCCGAAGAATATTGGTTAGCTGGTTGGCAACCCCCAGAGCGATCGCCTCTTCCCGAGGGTTATCAAAGTAGCCAGCCAGGTGGTCAACCCAAGGGGCTCTTAAGCGATCTGGATCTGCCAGGCCCATGACTGAAGCTGACATCAGGCCCACGGTCCCAGCGACCCGATAGCAGTAGAGGTGTAAATCCTCAAAAGTCTTGTAGCGGCTACGGTACAAGTCCATTCGTTGCCCGGCAATCATGTCCCGAAACGGCTGGATCTCTAGGGGGAACCGGCAAATTGCATCAACTAAAGCCACGTCCGGATGATCAACAGGGGAGCCAGCAAAAACTGATTCTAGCTGCCGTTCCCAGTCATCCAATGTCTCTGGTGTAGTTAAGGCCGCCTGGGGGCCATCCACCAACTCATCCGTGCGCCGACACCAGACATAAATAGCCCAAATTGCCCGACGCTTTACCGGCGGCATCAACAGGGTGCCCAGGTAAAACGTTTTAGAAAATTTAGCGGTGATCTGACGACAGAGCTCGTAGGCATCCTCTAGCGAGGCCAGCGTCTTCATGCTAGGAGTTTCAGGCAGTTGTAGCATTCGTGATTGATTCGGTGAGAGGCAATTCTAAGGGAGTTTTGCTCCCCATAGTAGGGTCTGATTGGGGGTGAGCAGATGCAATTGCCTGCGCTGTCAGCTTACCAGAAAGCACTGCCCCTTCCATACTCGCCAGATATCGCTGCATCGTATAATCACCCGTAAGATAGAAATTTGAAATTGGGGTGGTTTGAGACGGGCGAGATGCTTGAGCGCCAGGGGTGGCAGTATAGACAGAGCGAGGGGTTTTAACCACTTTTGACTTAAGCAGCTTGGCCGGGTGAGGAATTTGATCTGGGAAAAGTTGCTCAAGTTCCTTCATTGTCGCTGCCACGATTTGTTCATCGGTCTTCCTAATCCAGTCCTTAGCAGGCGCAAGCACTAATTCCAGCATAGAACGATCTGGGTTGGCATAGGCACGGCAAGTATTACTCATATCTGCGTAGACGCTCAACAGGGATGAGCGCGAAAATAATAGATGATCAATATCGGTTAATTTGCGGTCAAACCAAAGGTGGACATTGATCACCGGCACCCCTTTAAGTCCTTGCAGCTTTTGAAAATAATCCATTTGCTTCCAGGGGGCAGGTAGTAGCGTCTTTAAAGGATCAACCGACATCGCCGACACATAAAGATCTGCTTTGAGTTGGTAATCTGCTTCACCCTTTGAGCCCCGGATTAAAAACCCCTGCACACTTTGGTCCGGATTCAGCTGGATTTGTTTCAAGGAAGCGTTTAAATAAATCTCGCCCCCGCGTTCAGTCACATAATCGGCTAAGGGTTGGCACAGGCGCTCGGTGGGGGGGCCATCTAGAAACGCCATCTTAGAACCATTCTTTTCCTGCAAAAATCGATTTAAAGCTGTGAGAATCACAGTTGCCGAAATTTCATCCGGGCCAATGAAATTTAACGACTTGGTCATGGCAATAAAGACTTCATCGTTTACCCGCTCGGGGATCTTATGCTTACGCAGCCATTCCGTCCAGGAGTACTGATCCATGGCCTCAACATAGGGCTGTCCTTTGAGGATGGCTGGAATTAATCCCAATCCAAACCGGATTTTTTCCGGCCAGGTGAGCATATCGTTATTTCGTAGAATCGCCGCAATTCCATTCCAGGGGGCTGGCAGATCTGGAAAGTCAAACCGGGAGTAAGTTCCAGGGGCATGAGGCTGATTGAAGATCATCGTGTGGGCTTTCCACTGCAGCCGGTCTTCAATCTTGAGCTCCTTGAACAGTTGCAGCATATTGGGATAGGCACCAAAGAAGATATGCAACCCAGTTTCGTACCAATCTCCTTCTGCATCTTGCCAGGCAGCAACCTTTCCCCCTAAGACATCCTGCCGCTCCAGCAAAATAGGGGTGTGGCCGGCATCGGTGAGATATTTGGCACAGGAGAGTCCTGCTAAACCGCCGCCTGCGATCGCAACTCGCATAAAAATGTCTTCCCCTAGGCTAGATGTGGCTGATCAACTGAAATATCGAGAAAAATAAACAACCTGCTCGGTTTTTGAGCAAAGTCAGCTCTCATTATACCGTTGCAAACCGTTACATTTGAACCAGGTTAAATCAAGTTCAGTCTTGGCAGCCAGATCACCCGGATATCTAAGCAGCCACAATCCCAATCTATCAGTGGATAGGTGACAAATGAATCCACGAAAGTTTTATTTACGCCTTAGGATTGACGCCAAGCAACCCCTGGCCCAGATAAGCTCAAAAAAATTCTTTGACAAGTATAAAGATTATTTTGCTCTTTAGTCAGCGGGTTTGAATAAACCAACTGTAAATTTTCTGTAAAAAATAGCTAATTTTTTTTTAACATTTTATGCAAAAATTGTAAAAATTTAAGTTAAACCTCAAGCCTTAGTATTCATGAAAAAGCTTAATCATAGAAGGGTTAAGTGATTAACAAATCCTAAACTTCCTCGTCTTGCTTCTACTAAATCACTAAAAATTGTTTAATCCTGTCCGAGCTTTCCGTTTATGTTGTCTACTCAAGCTGATGTTTTAAGAATTTTAATTGCCGATGACCATGACCTGACCCGTTTTACCTTAAAGATCGCCCTGCAAAGGCAAGCAAATCTTGAGCTGGTTGGGGTTGCCAGCGATGGTCAGCAAGCTGTAGAGATGGCTAAGGCGTCTCACCCGGATGTTGTGATCCTGGACATGCAAATGCCAGTGATGGATGGTGCCCTTGCCTCTCGTCAAATCAAGAAAACCAATCCAGACATTGCGATCATAGGTTACTCCTCATTGCAAACTAATGATTGCCAAAATTTGCTAAAAATGGCAAGGCTTGATGCTGTCTGTGATAAATGTACGAGTACCCTGGAGCTAGTTAACCTAGCCTGGCAGTTAAGCCACCATGGGACCAAATCTAGCTAGATTTATCTAAGTTCGGTTGCTGAAAACTTGAGCTGTGAGAATCTCAACTTTTGCCCAGAGAATTAATCTCATTTTCATAGGCCCAGATTTTCCGCAGGGTAGAAAACAATCATGGGAATGTGTCCGCAGCATCTAGATCTTAGCTGCAGACAAAATTACTCCATCACCACGCACTCCTCTGTATTAGGGCTAAACAGTCAGACAGCTTAAAATTAATTTCAATTTCGGTCTCTGATAAGCTCTGCCTTTTGGTTTGGATAATCGGCACCCTACACAGCGATCCCCAAACAACGAAATCAGTCGCCTAGGGCTATGGGAAAGTTAAAGATTTTGTTAAACTAAATTACGATTCAAGCTGCCATTAGGGAACTTAACCATGACTCAATCGCAATCCCATAAGCCTGTTGTTGTTGCACCATCAATTTTATCAGCCGACTTCAGCCGTTTGGGTGAAGAGATTCAGGCTGTTGATGCTGCGGGTGCAGACTGGATTCACATTGATGTCATGGATGGCCGGTTTGTTCCTAACATCACCATTGGTCCTCTGATTGTGGAGGCAATCAGACCGATGACCCAGAAACCGCTGGATGTGCATTTGATGATTGTCGAGCCCGAAAAGTACGTCGGGGACTTTGCCAAGGCCGGAGCAGATCAAATTTACGTTCATGCTGAGCACAATGCCTCTCCTCACTTACACCGTACCCTTGGGCAGATCAAAGAGCTCGGCAAATTGGCGGGAGTGGTTTTAAATCCGGGCAGTCCCTTAGATTTAATCGAATATGTGCTGGAACTGTGTGACATGGTCTTGATCATGAGTGTCAACCCTGGGTTTGGGGGGCAAAGCTTTATTCCTACCGTTGTTCCGAAGATTCGCAAACTCCGGGAAATGTGCGATCAGCGGGGCTTAGATCCTTGGATTGAAGTAGATGGGGGTTTAAAGGCAAACAATACCTGGCAGGTTCTAGAGGCCGGGGCAAACGCGATCGTGGCTGGATCTGCTGTCTTTAAGGCTTCAGATTATGCTGAGGCCATTGACGGAATCCGCAACAGTAAGCGCTCTCAACCTGAACTGGCAACTGCTGGCGCTAAGTGAGTTCCAAGTAATATTCCCAGCAAATTAGGACTAGCCTTAACTCCACCCCCTTGAGGATTAAAGTCTAAATTTTGATCCCCAGGGGTTTCAGCTTTGCAGCTATGCTAGTAGATAGCGTCTTGAAGCCTAAGCGCAGTTTAAGGCTCCCTTCATTGGTCTTCTTTCTTTTTGAATCGGTATGAATATTCTCACCAATCTGCTCTCTCAACCCGCTCAGCCTGCCCGAACTAAGCAACGCAAAGGGATTGAGCTTAAGTCTAAGCGGGAAATTGAAATTATGCGCCAGGCGTCAGCCATCGTGGCCACGGTGCTAAAAGAGATTTCTGAATTAGTAGAGCCGGGAATGACAACTGCTGACCTGGATGCCCACGCCGAGAA
>JBGTDP010000369.1:0-2454 GCA_041748255.1 Thermosynechococcaceae cyanobacterium
CATTGTCCAGATCCGGAAGCCAACGGCAGCAGCAAAAATAGCGGCGATCGCTCCGGTAATTATCCAACCCCGCCTACCCATCCGAAAGGGAGGTGTTTCCTCTAGGTCTTGGTTGCCCTCTATATCCGTTGGCTGGTCAACTACAACGGTGGATGGATGCTCATTCCCGTTGCCGTCAAAGACTTCGACTTGCGGGCGGGATTGATCTTGAGGAGATTCTGGGGGGCTCATAGCGATCAGTTGTTATGCTTTGGGACTGTCAGCGTGACTCAAAACTTGATATTCCGGTTTTTTAATAAATTCTAAACCCGTTGTCGCCGAAGGGTAGTTCAGGGCTATAAAGCGGAGATAAGTTTTCCTAAATAGTCAGAGGGACTTGCGGTAACTAATTATTCAGCAGGTTCCGTAAACACAACCTCGTAAAGATGAAACTCATTTTCAGCTAAACCTTGCCAATACTCGCTCAAGGGCGAATATTTGGAGTCCTTGAGCAATTCCTCAAAATCTTCTTGGCTGCGCCATTGCCCATAGTTGACCGTGTGAACCCCATCCAGGGAACGGTGGAAGTTAGCTGATAAAAGTCCGGGATTTTGCAAACCGACTCCCACATATTCTCGCTCTAACTCTACTAAGCGTTGCTGGTTCTCTGGTTTGACTCTAAATTCTGCTAGATGAATAAGTCCCCCCTGAGTAATTTTTAAAGGCGCATCCTCCGGCTTCGAAATAGCCACTTCGTAAACATGCGACTCGTGGAGCTGGAACTCAGCAAGCTTTGCTCCCTGGGATTGTACCTGAGAATTTTGGATGAAAGCTTGATAGTCTGCCTGGGTTTGCCACTGGGCGTAGTTCATCACCCTTACCCCATCCAGACTTTTATGGATGCTGGCGGAGACAAAGCCAGGCTGGTGCTTCACGGTTTCCAGAAACTCCATAATCGTCTCTACCAGTTCCTGCTGGCGTTCTGGTTCAACCGTGAAGATGATGATTACAGTCAAGACATCGTTGTTTTTGCTAATCGTAGGCATTTGGATACCTTGCTATTCCCAACTTTGAATGCAAGTATGATCGCCAAAACACCTTCAATTGGGCAAGTAGGTACTTCAAGGTTCCCTACATACCCCGTGGTGCGTACTTGTCTAGAATAGCGATTAAGACTATCCGGCCGAGTTAATCAACCGACACACCTGCTTTTTAGAGGTCCACAGGATTGCACCTAGAACTACCAGTAGCACCCCTGCAAGCCCGTAGGTTGCTGCGAGTCCGACGGTGTTACTAATTGGTTGAGCAGCGATCGGCGAGAGGAACTGCCCCAAAAAGAAGAAAGTCGTCAAACCTCCCAAGGCTCGCCCCCGCAGATCATCGGGAACTTCCGCTGAAGTCCAGACATTCAGGTTAGGCATCAATAGCCCCAGTCCTAACCCGGTTGGAATCAGCACAAACAGAATCAGCCAGTAGGTTCCGGCTACCCCAAGCCCGAGATAGCCGATCCCCATCAACGTAAAAGCGATCGCCAGGATGCTAATGAAGTTAAAGTGGCGCTTGATCCGGCCATAATTGAGGGAGGCCAGGGCGCTCAACAGGGTGGCAAAGGCGATCGCTAAGCCGCTGCGGGTCGCATCCGCTTGGGCAATCTGCCGCAGATAAAACGGCAGCTGCACTGGAATTAAGTAGAAGATCATTTGCATGATCAGTGCCGACCCGTAAACCAGCACCAGCAGCATTACCGGTAGTCGGGAGGGCGTGACCTGCTGACTACTGGGATTGGCATCCAAGCCATTCCCTTGCCCTCGGGCTGGCTCCACCAGTGACAGCACCATCATTGGCAGTAACAGCCAAGAGAGCAGATAAATCAAAAACGGTAAGCGCCAGTTGAGATCGGCGACAAAGCCACCCACAGAGAGAAACAAAACGCCCCCAAAACCCATGAAGGCAGCTTGCAAACCCATGAAGTTGGCCCGGCGATCGCCCTGATAGTAGTCGGCAATCAGGGTTGTGGCGCTGACCATCACCCCCGCCACCGCCAGACCCAGCAGCGCCCGTCCGCACAAAATGCTAAATAGCGAGTTCAAGACAAACCCTGACCCGCCCGCCAAGCCGTAAAGCAGGGCAGAACCAATCAGCAGTGGCTTCCGCCCCAAGCGGTCAACCATCTGACCAGCCATCAGGGAGCCAATCACAATAAACAGGGCCGGCATGGTCAGCACCAGCCTCACCCAAAACTGGGCATTCTCCACCCCACTAAAGTGGTCTTGCATCGCCGGGAGAGAAGGAGCGATCGTTGCCCCTGACATCACTGTCAAGGTGCTAGCCAGCAATACAGCCTTTCCTAGTCTAGTGAGGTACAGTAACAGCAATGCGTAAACCAACCTCGGATGTCTTCTAAAGTAACCTTGCTAAACGCTTGTTCAATTGCTGCTGCCAAATCAGGATAAGTTCTGGCACCCATTGAACGCA
>JBGTDP010000370.1:0-10249 GCA_041748255.1 Thermosynechococcaceae cyanobacterium
CACAATCACCGGAATCCCCAGCCGCAAACCAAGCACTGCGGCATGACTGGTTAAACTAGCTTCTTCGGTAATAATCCCACAGGCCTTGCGAATGGCCTCAATGTAATCAGCATTTGTACAGGCGGCAACCAGAATTTCTCCCGGATTAAAATTGCTAATATTGACGCTACTGTGGGCAACTCTGGCTAAGCCGCTCACGGAGCCATATCCAATGCCCACGCCTTTGCCCATCACGGAGGTGACAATCTCAACCTTAATCAGATCGGTTGAACCGGCAACTCCCTGCAGGGTGCCTGCAGTCATCACCACCAGGTCGCCCTCGGAGAGCAGGGATTTTTCTTGGGCTGTGTTTAAAGCGGCCTCAAAGGTCTGGCTAATTGAGGGTAGCTCTAGGGCTAGGATGGGGGTTACTCCCCAGACCAGTTGTAACTGGCGGCCCACATCCACATTGGGGGTGATAGCCAAGATCGGGATATGAGGTCGAAATTTAGAGACATTTCGGGCCGTTGCCCCGGTTTTAGTCAGACTTAAAATCGCCTTGGCGTCTAACTGTGAGGCAATTTGACTCACCGCCCGGCTAATCGCGTTGGGAATCGATCGCCCCGGCGTCATTGCTTGGGCATGACTGTGGATGCGGCGCTCTTCATCGATCCGGGTGGCAATCCGAGCCATGGTGGCCACGGCCTCAATCGGATACTTGCCCACTGCTGCTTCATTGGAGAGCATCACTGCATCAGTGCCATCAAGGATGGCATTGGCCACATCAGAGATTTCAGCCCGGGTGGGTCGGGGACTATGGACCATGCTATCGAGCATCTGCGTAGCCGTGATTACCGGAATTCCCAGTTGATTGGCCGTGGCAATTAGTCGCTTTTGCAGAATCGGGACATCCTCAGCCGGAAGCTCAACCCCGAGATCACCCCGCGCCACCATCACCCCATCGCAGACCGAGAGAATCGCTTCCATTTGCTCGATCGCTTCGTGCTTTTCCATCTTGGCAATCACCGGCACCTGCCTGCCGGCAGCGGAGATTAACTCTTTGATTTCTAAAATATCCTGAGGATTGCGCACAAAGCTTAAAGCGACCCAATCCACTCCCTGACCGAGACCAAAGGCAAGATCCCGCCGATCTTTCTCTGTCATTGCCTTAATCGACAGGTAAACCCCCGGAAAGTTCACCCCCTTGGCGTTTGAGAGCGGCCCCCCGACGACAACCCGGCAGTGAAGGGCTCGGGCCTCACGGTCCACGGTTTCTACCTGCATCTCTACCCGACCGTCATCTAAAAGAATCGTTGCTCCCTGGGGGACTTCTTCGGCCAGGGGGCCATAGGTGACAGAGCTGATTACTTGATTGCCGGGAATTTGGCGACTGGTGAGGGTAAAGCGATCGCCCCGCTGGAGGATAACTTTCCCCTGCTCAAATTGGCCCAGGCGGATCTTAGGACCCTGCAGATCCTGGAGGATTCCCACCGGTTGATTTAGTTCAAAGGAGATCTGGCGGATCAGCCGGATACTGCGTTGGTGATCATCATGGGTACCATGGGAGAAATTAAGCCGCAGCGTGGTAGCCCCGGCTTCAATCATCTCTCGCAGACGTTCAGGGCTATTGCAGGCAGGACCAACGGTGGCGACAATCTTTGTCCGGCGCAGAGAATCAGGCAAGTACATACAAGCTCAAAAACAGTTCCAAAGCAGAATCGGCAGGCAATCAAGTCGTAATGTAATAGTTTACCGGGAATCTGGAGCTGAGAGACATAAGTGGAGGGGTTTGATGCCAAGGTGTCCTGACTGGCAACCAAACTAACCTCTCTACGATGATCATGAGAGAGCTAGTGACGAGCTGCTGCCTGGATTTTGTTGCCTTATTAGCGGACTTTTTTAAAACCCAGCTCAGCCTTAGCCCAGATCGTAGCCAAACAAATTTGGGTCCACTGCTCCCAGATTTAAGTCCGCTAGACCATACTCCGTCCAGCGATGGTCGACCATCGCCGCCACGTCAGGATCAGATTCTAAGGGCTCTCCCCAGGGATGATTCGTTTCCGGAGGGATTTTAGTCGTGGCATCAATGCCCATTCGCCCCCCCAGTCCAATTTTTTCACTGGCAAAGTCCAGGGTGTCAAAGGGGGTTTCCGGCAGAATAAATACATCCCGGACCGGGTCTACCTTGGAAGTAATCGCCCAGACCACCTGCCGGGGATCGCGAATATTGATGGTTTTGTCCACGACAATCACAAACTTGGTGTAGGTGAACTGGGGCAGGGCACTCCAAAAAGCCAGAGCCGCGCGGCGGGCCTGACCTGGATAAGCTTTGTCAATCGAAATCACAGCGGCTTTGTAACTAAGGGCCTCCATGGGTAAAAAGAAATCGACAATTTCTGAGACCTGCTGCCGCAGAATTGGGGTGTAGATGCGATTAAGAGCGATCGCCATTATCGCTTCTTCCTTGGGAGGCCGACCGCTAAAGGTGGTCAGGTAAATCGGGTCGTGGCGGTGGGTGAGGCAGTGAAACCGGATCAAGGGCGAATCTTCAACGCCGCCGTAGTAGCCCATGTGATCCCCAAAAGGGCCGTCGGGTAAAACTTCTCCAGGGGTAATTGTGCCCTCCATTACAAACTCAGAGTCCGCCGGAACTTCTAAATCTACTGTCTTGCACTTGGCAAGTTTGACCCCGGAGCCGCCGTAGAGACCGGCAAACAGCCACTCCGAGAGCTCGACGGGGATTGGGGTGGCGGCGGCCATAATAATTAACGGATCAACCCCCAGGGCGATCGCAATCTCTAATTTTCGCCCCCGCTCCGCCGCCTTGCGCAGGTGCCGTGCCCCCCCCCGCACCGATAACCAGTGAACGGTCATTGTGCTTGGGGACTGCAACTGCAGCCGGTAGACTCCCACATTCGGGGTGCCAGTTTCACAGTCTTTGGTGATCACCAGACCCAGGGTAATAATCTTGCCCGCATCGCCGCCATAGGGACGGATCATCGGGATCTGATTTAAATCCAGATCCGATTCTGGAACAACAATTTGCTGACAGGCAGGGAAAAAGTCTCTTCCAGGTTTGGCCCGAAGGACATCAAATAAAAGTTTGCCAAATTCCACCGCCTGGGAAATTTTCTTGGGGGGTTTGGGTTGCTGGAGCATTCCTAGTTTTTTCCCCAGATCCTCTAGCTCCTGGGGCTGCTCCAGGGTCATTGCCCAGCAGATCCGCTCCAGGGTGCCCATCAAGTTGATCGCCACCGGATAGGGAGATCCCTTAACATTCTCAAACAGTAATCCCGGTCCTCCCTGCTGCAACATTCGGTTAGAGATTTCAGCAATCTCTAGATCTGGGTCCACCAGGGCTTTGACCCGCTGCAGTTGCCCCCGTTGCTCCAGTTGCTCAATAAATCCGCGCAGGTCTCTTGCCATGATTACCAGCTTTGCTACCCCTTTATTATGAAGGGAGTGGTCAGCAGGAATAGCAGTGAAATGAGTAACGATTGGCCGGAAATTTTGAGCTTTGCCCAGGAAATCACAACGGATGTGGGCAGTCAGTTACTGCAAGATTTTGGCTGCGTCTCAGCCCAGGAAAAAGCGGACGGGAGTTTGGTAACCCAGGCAGATCAGTGGGCCGATCAAACTCTGAGTCAAGCGATCGCGGCCACTTTCCCAGACCATGGTGTACTCAGTGAAGAAGCAGACCACGTCTTTCCTGGAACCGAGTGGTGCTGGATTATTGACCCCCTGGATGGTACGACAAATTTTACCCAAGGGGTTCCGGTGTGGGGGATCTCTTTGGGGTTGCTTTATCAAGGGACGCCAGTGTTTGGCTATGTGCATTTACCGCCCCTGGGGCAAACTTTTTACGGCTTTTGGCAAGCCCCCGACCATGGTGACGGCGCCTGGTTAAACGGGGAAGTAATTCACTCCAGCCCCGCACCGCCAGACCCAAACCAGTTTTTCAGTCTCTGCTCCCGCAGTGTTGATTTAATCACCCAGCCTTTTCCCTGCAAGATTCGGATGCTGGGAGCCACCAGCTATAACTTTTTGATGGTAGCGGCAGGGATTACCCTGGGAGGCGTGGAGGCCACCCCTAAAATCTGGGACATTGCTGCGGTGTGGCCGATTGTTCTGGCTGCCGGGGCAAAGTGGGTGGCTCTGGAGCCTGATCCGGTGTTTCCGCTGCAGGAAGGTGTGAATTATGGCGATCGCGCCTTTCCTACCCTAGTGGTCAGTCAACCGGAACTTGTTTCAACTTTTCAGCCCCTGGTGGAGTCTCTTCGTGGTTAGATCAGCTTTACCAAAGCTCCAGAGCTGCAAATAGAACAGTGACTTTCTCCGCTGAAACTGACGTTTGAGCTTTTAACCGCTTGATCAACTGCTGTGGCTGCAAGATTATCTGCGCTCAGGCTTTAGGCCGCAGCAAAATTGTGCAATCTATTCAATTAAGTGTCATAATTTTATGTACGTAATTAAGTACATACACGATTGGTTACTCAAGGAAAGGTTATGGTTTGCAGATCTGCATCTCCAACTGAAGTCAGGAAGGATTTTTTCAAAGCAATGGACGCTGTTGTCGAGAAGCATCAGCCTTTAAGGATCCATCGTAAGGCGGGAGAGGATGTTGTCATGATCTCAGAATCCGACTACTCAAGCCTGGTTGAGTGCGCGTATCTTTTACAGTCTCCTGCCAATGCAGTTCGTCTCATGGAGGCGATTGGCCGCTCTCAAGCCAATCAGATTCAGCCTCAAGCGATTGACGATCTGAGAAAGGAATTAAATATTGCCTAAAAAGCGCAAAGGCAGACCTGAACAGTCGCCTCAGCTTCACGCCCCCAAAGCACTAGCCTTTGATCAAAACTTTAAGGAAGACCTGGGTTGGTGGTACAAAAACGATATTAGTAAAGTTGACAAGATTTTTGATCTTGTGACTGACACCATGAAGCATCCTTTTGAGGGCCTGGGGAAACCTGAGCCTCTCAAGTATATTGAACCCGACACCTGGTCTAGGCGAATTGATCTGAAACATCGGCTTGTCTACCGGGTAAAGCATACGCAAGTAGACTTTCTGGCTTGCCGTTACCACTACAGCTAAGTCTTTGAGAGTTGCTGCAGGTGTCCTGGTTTATAAATTGCCTACTCCAAAGCCTTTGACAAAGAGGTTTTTAGCTGAAACAGTGCCAGCATGAATGATGTAAAGGTAATCATGTCAGTACTTTTCATAGGAGTTTAACGATGCACTCTCAACGAATCGAGCCTCAACCTGGACAGGAATCGGTTTGGGACTATCCCCGTCCTCCGCATCTGGAACTAACTGCTAAGCGGATTTGGATTGTCTTCAACGGTGAAACCATTGCTGATACCACGCGGGCCTATCGAGTCTTAGAAACCAGTCATCCTCCTGTCTACTATCTGCCGCCGGAGGATATCCAAATGCAATTCCTGCAATTCTCTCAGCGGACCAGCTTCTGCGAATTTAAGGGACGAGCTACCTACTGGACCATGCAGGTGGGCGATCGCCAAGCTCCAGATGCCGCCTGGAGTTATGCGTCCCCTTCCCAGCGATTTGAACCCATTCAAGGCTATTTGGCTTTCTATCCCAGTCGCATGGATGCCTGTTTTGTCGATGACGAGCAGGTGCAGGCTCAAGCCGGAGATTTCTATGGGGGATGGGTCACCGCTGAAATTGTTGGCCCCTTTAAGGGAGGGACTGGCACCTGGGGTTGGTGAGCAAAATTTATTTGTTATCTTTGATACATTTTGCTAGATCTAGTTCTAGGGGGGTTAGATCCATGGATTAGGGAGATTTGTCTAGAATGCGTTTACGGTTCGGTATCATTGCTGCCAGTGTTGTGCTGTGGGGAATGCCTGCATTTGCTCAATCCAATTCCCAAGTCGAGGCCCTGGTTGAAGCCCTGCGGCAGGCTTCTCCCCAGACAGGGATTAAGAATGACGGTTTGTATAGCGACTGGCAAGTGATCCCCGGTAATATTCCTCGCTGGTCAAAAGCCTGTATTGGTCGGGAACTTACCCCGGCTAAGTTTGAAGCCAGTCCGGTGACGGCGCGGGCAATTGTCACCTGTGTGGTTCGAGATCTGCTGCGGGACGAATTTAAAGCAAGTGGCAACAACGAGTCTTTGGCGGTGCGCCGCGCTGCGTCTTGGTGGATGACCGGGGACCCAGCTGCCTATAACCGCGATCGCACCAGTGCCTACACTCAGAAAGTTCTCAATTTCTACCAACAGGCCAAGCCAACCCAAACGGCGACCCCGCAGCAGCAGGAGCCCTCTGCCTACGATCGGGCGATGCAAATTGGCTATAATGCCACCCGCAAAGGGGACTACAATACCGGCTTGATTAATTTCAAACGGGCCCTAAGTCAACGACCCGGCGATCCCTACGCCACCCAAGCGATCGCCAATGTTGAAGTCTATCTGAAGCGCAATCAAGCCAGCGCAGCCCCCAAAACTCCAGCCCCAGAGCCTCAGAGCCAACCCTCGGTTGCTTCAACCTCCACTGAATCTATTAGCCAGGAGCAGGCTGTTAATCTCGTAACGCAATGGCTGCAAGCTAAGTCCCAAATCTTAGCCCCTCCCTTTGATCAACAACTGGTGGCCAAGTTAACCACCGGGGAACTCTATCAGGATCTCACCCAAGCTAATGGCGTCATTGCCTGGCTGAAGAATAACCAGGCCCACTATCGGTTTGGAGTTCAAAAACTGGAGGCCGTGAATAAATTTGCTGCCAGCGGCAACAAAGCCACCCTGGAAGTCAATGTTACCGAAGAGCGGACGCTGTATCAAAATGGCAAAATTGAGCCCAATCAAACCGACTTTCAAACCCGGTTAATGCGCTACACCCTAGAATCCCAGTCAGGGCAGTGGAAAATCACTGACTACAAAACTGTAGATGGCTCCTTGCTAGAGCGAGGGGTGGCCAATTAAACCGCCAGAAACTGTTGAATTACCTGGTTGCTAAGTTCATGGGTGGGGCCGGAGGCAACAATGCCGCCTTTTTGCATTGCATAGTAGCGATCAGCCTGGCGGACAAATTGTAGGTGCTGCTCCACTAGCAGGACCGAAACTCCGGTGGTTTCAATGATTTGGCGCACTGCCGCCTCAATTTCTAAAATAATCGAGGGTTGAATGCCTTCGGTGGGTTCATCCAAGACCAAGAGTTGCGGGTCTCCCACCAAGGCGCGGGCGATCGCCAATTGTTGTTGCTGGCCGCCACTGAGGTTCCCCCCCATGCGGCTAAGCATTGATTTCAAGACTGGGAACAGCTCAAACACAGACTCGGGGATAGTTTGATTTCGCTTGCCACGGCGACACTCTAGACCCAGGAGTAGATTCTCCTTGACGGTCAGTTGAGGGATAATTTCTCGGCCCTGGGGCACATAGCCAATTCCCAACCGGGCCCGTTGGTCAGGGGAGTGGGGAGCAATGGAATCTCCCGCAAAGGCGATCGCACCTTTGCGGGGAGAGAGTAGACCCATAATAGTTTTTAAGAGGGTGGTTTTGCCCACCCCGTTGCGCCCCACCAGACAGACCATCTCACCAGGGGCAACACTTAAATCCACATCCCGGAGAATGTGACTCTCGCCGTAATAAACATTCAACCCTGAGACTTGTAGCACTGGCTGTTGGATTGTGGGATTCGCCGTAGTGATTGGGGCTGGGGTTTGATTCATAGGGCCTCACTACCTGCGATTGTTTGTTCCTCTAGTTCCGCGGGTTGCCCCAGATAAACTTCAATCACCCGTGGGTCTTGCTGGACTTGCTCAATAGAACCCTCGCAGAGAACACTCCCCTGGTGCAGGACGGTGATTTTGCGGTCAATCTGGCGGACAAACTCCATGTCATGCTCAATCACTAAAATTGAGTGACTTTCAGCCAGGGTAATCAATAGATCGCCAACGGCGGCGGTTTCTTCATCGGTGAGGCCGGCCACGGGTTCATCCACCAGGAGCAAATCTGGGGCTTGGGCCACCAGCATCCCAATTTCTAAGCGCTGCTTTTCGCCGTGGGAGAGCCTATCGGTGGGAATGTCTGCCTTGGCAACGAGGCCAATGGTTTCCAGCAGCCCAGCTACGGTTCGGTGCTCTGCTGGGGGAACCCGACGCCAGAGGGTGCTAAACACGCCTTTTTGCTGATTTCCGGTCAGGGCTAGATTTTCCCGAGGGGTGAGATTGAGATAGATCCGGGGGGTTTGAAATTTTCTGCCAATCCCCAGGCCAGCAATTTGATGTTCTGAGAGTCGGCGAATATTGCGGCCTTTAAATAAAACCTGGCCTTGGCTGGGCTTGACTTTGCCGGTAATGATATCTAGAAACGTGGTTTTACCGGCACCATTGGGGCCAATTACGACCCGCAGTTCTCCCTCCTCCATACTAAAACTGAGGTCATTTAAGGCTTTAAAGCCGTCAAAGCTGACTGTGACATTCTCAGTTCTTAAGATTTTGGCGCTCACGCTCCACCTCCGGATCGGCTTCTAAACTAGGATAGGTTGAGGCAACCTTGCGGCGACCCAAAAGCGCCTGCAACCGTTCTCCGCCCTGGTCGCGTAGCCAACCGACTAAGCCGCCGGGCAGCACCGTGACCACGAATAAGAACAGGGCCCCTTGAAAAAATAGCCAGTTATCGGCATAGCGCTCGCTTAAATAAGTGCCGGCATAGTTGACTAGCAAGGCACCGACCACCGCTCCCACTAAGCTGGCTCGACCGCCTACTGCCACCCAGATCACCATTTGAATTGAAAAGGCAATATTCATTGCCGCCGGGGAAATAATCCCAGTTTGTAGGGTATAGAGGGCTCCAGAAATTCCCGCCAGGCCAGCGGAGACCGCAAACACCAAAACCTTAAAAGTGGTGGGATTATAACCAGAAAAACGAATTCGACTCTCATCATCCCGGATTGCCACCAGTAAATGCCCAAAGCGGCCACTGGTTAACCAGCGGCAGAGGGCGTAGGCCCCGGCTAGCAAGAAGACAGTAAGCACATAAAACCCCAATTGAGTTTGGGGATCTCGAACCGGAATCCCCAGCAGGGTTTGGAAGTCAGTCAGGCCATTGGTGCCGTTAAACAGCTTTTGCTGACCATTGAAAAAGTTAAACAGGACAATCGTTGCTGCCTGGGTCAGAATTGCAAAGTAAACCCCCCGAATCCGGTTGCGGAACATCAAGTAACCAAACAATCCCGCCAGCAGGGCCGGAATCAAAAACACTGCCGTGGTGGCAAAGCTCAAGGACTTAAACGGTTCCCAGAACCAGGGCAGCTCTGTACCACCGTAGAGGCTCATAAAGTCTGGCAGTTGAATACTGGCTTCGGGAGGAATTTGTAACTTCAGGTGCATGGCCAGGGCATAGCCCCCCAGGGCAAAGAAAACTCCGTGGCCTAGACTTAGCATCCCGGTGTAGCCCCAGATCAAATCAATCCCCAGAGCCACGATCGCCAGGGACAAAAATCGCCCCAGCAGGTTCAGCCGAAACCCTGATAACACAACTGGCATGATCACAATCAAGATCAAGGCGATCGCTACGATGATCCCGGCTTCAATCAGCAAGGCCCGTCGCCGTTGTCCACTGGCGCGTCGTCCTAGAGTCGTCTCCATCGTCATTGTTTAAGCATCCACTGTGCGTCCTTTTTGGGGGAAGATCCCCCCAGGTTTTAGCTGCAGAAAGGCAATAATCAAGGCAAACACCAGGACCTTGGCCATACTAGCGGTGGCAAAATATGAAAATAGATCTGCCAGGGGCGGAATCGGCGCAAACAGCAGCGGCAGTAGCCCCGCCGCAATGATGTAGTTGATAATTCCAATCGCCAGGGCAGCGACAATTGTCCCAGCCAGCTTGCCCACACCGCCCACCACCACAACCATAAAGGCATCGACAATATAGTTCTGGCCGGTGTTGGGGCCGACGGAGCCCAGCAAGCTAATCCCACAGCCAGCAATTCCAGCTAGTCCGGAGCCGAGGGCAAAGGCGATCGCATCGACCTTTTTGGCCGGGATACCCAGACAGGAACTCATGCTGCGGTTTTGGGTAACGGCCCGAATCCGCAGGCCCCAGCTGGTGCGCTGCAAGAACCAGTAAATCCCGGCAACACAGGCAATCGTCAAGGCAATAATAAACAGCCGGGAGTTGGAGAACTGCACTTCCCCAAAGGAGAATCCGCCCTGCAGCCAACTGGGGGCAGTCACATCCACATTCTGAGCCCCAAACCAGGGTTGGGTTACAGCAAGGCCATAGGTTTGAGCCAAGACATTCCTCACCGT
>JBGTDP010000371.1:0-5279 GCA_041748255.1 Thermosynechococcaceae cyanobacterium
CTCCAGTCCGTGGGAAGCGGCGAAATTATCCAACAGATGGGTGGTGGCAACGGTTCGCACAATCGCCCCCTGCTTGCCTTTATGTTTTACTAAATGAGCCGCCAGCAATAGTAAGACTGTATTTGGGGTCAGGAAAGTACCCTGCTCATCCACCACCCCAAAGCGATCACCATCTCCATCCGTCGCCAGTCCGATGTCCGCATGATCCGCTTGCACTGCTTTAACCAGCTCTTCTAGCTGCTCCCCCTTGGGTTCTGGCATCCCGCCCCCAAACAAAACATCTCGATGGGCATGAAAGGTTTCTAGATCACAGCCACAGTGGGCTAGGGCTGTATCTAAGTAGCCGCGAGAGGTCGAGTACAAGGCATCATACTTGACTTTCAAGCCAGCACTGCGAATGCGCTCAACATCAATCAGGGTATAAAGATACTCTAGGTAGGCAGGCTTAGGATCAAAAGTAGAAATCTGCGGATTTTGCCCGGACTGTTCCGCCGGAGAGGCATCTGATGCCCCAGCAATATTGGCAACAATCGCATCCGTGATTTCTGGGGTTGCTGGCCCGGCATAGTCTGGGATGTACTTAATCCCGCAGTAAGGGGCTGGGTTGTGGCTAGCGGTGAACATCAAGGCTCCAGCCGAGTTGAGCTCCCGAGCACTGTAGGCAATCACCGGCGTGGGGCAATCTTGCTCGGCAATCTTCACGGTCCATCCCAGCTCCGTCAAAATTTCCGCCGCGCTCTGGGCAAATTGATCCGCTAAAAATCGAGTGTCATAGCCAATTAAAACCGGCCGATCCTGGGAATAGGTGCTACTGAGGTATTGAGCGATCGCCCGGGTGACTTTACGAACATTGGGAAAGGTAAAGTCATTGGCGATAATTCCCCGCCATCCATCGGTACCAAATTTGATCTGAGCGTTACTGCCTGAACTCATAGACTCTTTACTCTCTGGCTTGTTGATCACTATAGAAAGCGTATCGCGCTATGGGAAACCTATTTCATCCGATCATGATCCAATCATGAAATCAGTTGGGATGCAGTTTTGTAGACAACTAAACCGATGATCATCGACTAAATAAAATTGCTTCCCAGCTCAAAGCATTTAGATACGCCGATTAGGAAGATTAGGATGGTGCTAAGCAGAAGCGATCGCCCTAAATCTCTTAAAATAGTGAAGACATAGTTGGCAGACGGCACAACACATGGACATTATGGAATTTTTCCAGCAAAGTGCTGGCAAGTGGTTTTCCCAGCGAACCAGTCACCATTTAGCATTTAAGCAGACTGAAAGTGGCAAGTCAGAGCTAAAGATTGAGATTCTAACCCTCAGCGATCCAGCCGTTCTTCAACTCTGCCAGCAGCACCAAATTGATCCAGGCTTGGCCTTGGGGGGGGCGCGGGTTAGTTGGGATGGAACGATGGAATGGGATGAACAAAAGCACGTCGGCTCAACGACTTTAGTACCAGTCGCCGATCCAGACCAACCTGATCAAGGCAAACTGCTACGGGAAATGGGCTACGCCGAAAAGGCCCCGGTTGCCGGACGTTACATTGTCGGCACCGATGAGGCCCTAACCCTGATCACCGAGTATGACACGATGTACTCTGAAGAACGTCTCTGGTTTGCCAGCCCCAACCTGCGCCTGCGGACCAGCATTCTGAAGCGGTTTGGTGGCTTTAGTATGGCCTCTTTTTGTTCCGAGATTCGCCTGGGAGGTACCCAGCCAGTTGCTGAGCAGGCTGCGGCAACCACTCAATCCCAGGAAAACTCCCAGTAAATTTTTCACTAAATATTTTTAGTGAAATACTGCTTTTAGAATCACCGCTGCTCTGCTGAGGCTACAGGATCTGATTGCCCTTTTGCCAGGGCCGTTAGCTTGCTATAAACCCCTGATGAAGCTGAGGCAGGGATGAACTCTTGAATTAAAAACCTTGCTGGCGATGGGTTTCTTGAGGCGGGGACTGCTTGCTCTGGAATAATTTCTACCGATTCTACCGAGGATTCCCGAGCATCCGGTTCAATAATTGAGTCAAGCTGGGGGGGTATCGGCTCGCTCTCCTTGGTTGGTTGCGAGTCAGCAGTATTAGACTGCGGATTGGCATCAGGCTGATCCAAATTAGCTTTCGGAAATGGGGAATCTACCCAAGGGTCGGGAATTGTCTCTTCAGGAGACTCTAGGTCCTGAGGCGAGGTTTGGGGAAGAGCAGCGAGTGGGTCTTCCTCAATCGGCAATATTGGGTCAGCGGGGCTTGCAGGAACCATCGCAGGCTGAGTCTGGGGAAGCATCGGCCCCCGTTTCAGCCATTCTGGAACTAGGGATGGCTTTTGTTTTCGGGCACGGGTTACAGTCCTCGGCTGGGGTGGCAGCATTTGAAGCCTTTGAGGAAAGTTACTACAGACTAACTGCTCAAATTCATGGTTGAAATGGTAGAGGGGTTGCCCCCGACGTTGCCAAAAAGCCAGGAGTTGATCAACTGAAAAGGGCTTGTAGCGACCTTGATAGATAGCTTCGATCAAGGCCAAGCGAACCCAGTCTGCTGAATAGGTGCTCAGCCAGCGATCGCTTAGTTCTGAGGGTGACAACTCCCCCGGCTCAAAACTGTAGTACGTCAACAGGTTAGCCACAATCGAAGTGGCCTCTCTTACTGGGTCTGGCATGGCACTTTATTCAGGAAGGTAAGCAAGTTTGGCAGAAACGACTGCCCTACCGTCAAGCAATGTTATACATTGGCAGCATCCTAACACTACTGGTTTCGAGTGCGTTCACAACCGGTTATTTTAACCTCAATAGCCTCTATAACTCCTATCTTAGCTGTGCTTCCAAGCGGTGATCCATCGTTTCTGAGGCAAGGGCGATCGCTACACCTTGATCAACACTTACCAGCCGAGCAAAGCATTAAGGGCGATTGATTTCAGGGAATGGCTCAGATCCGACCCAATTAAACCCATTGATCTTAAAACTAATCGAAGCCAGATCCCGTGTGGGACTGTAGCGAAACACAACCCCGTAGGTACGGCGACTGTAGTCCAAAATTAAATCTGTGTCGAATAGCTCTCCAGTATCCAGATTTAAAGAGGTTTGAAACCCTAAGCGCAGCGGACCGTAGATTTGCTGAAGAATCCCGGCGGTCAGGGTTTTAAAATCAACCACCCGGTCAAACAAAAACGGCGATGACCCCAACTGTCCGACTTGAGAGTAGCTAATGTTAAAGCCGGTGTAATCCAAGGTAGGACGAGAAAAATGACCAATCTGTCCCTGTAGACCAATGGTTCCCACCAGGGTTTGTTGAGTGTCCCCATTCGAGTAGTTATTTGAGATCCCTTTAATCCGGGTCAACAATTGCAAATAAGGGACCACAGGGGCAGGGGTGTACTTTAACCCCGCAGTGGCAGTAGCAGGCAGAGGCTGACCTCGCCAGAGATAAAACCCGCGACTTAAAGCAGCACTAGCCTGGAATCGGCCCAGACTAGTCGGGCTGTCTAGATCTAAGCGGTCAGTTTTGGCGGTGACAAACTCCGCTTTGGCGCGATAGTTCAGGTTGATCCCGGTGTTGCCCAACTTGATCTGGGAGGGGGAAGAGAAAGTAGCCCCCAACCGATTTTGAACTGTCTGCTCCCCCAAGGAGCCATTAAAGACGCGATCGCGATAGGTGTAGCCCAGGGCAAGTTGATTGCGTCCCACGGCTCGGCGCAATGTCAGGTCTGCTCGCAGACTATCGGTGAAGTTACTCGGATCAAGACTAGAGAGGCTGACAACTCCCCTTACAGAGGTTTGGGGACCTAATCGACTGGTGAAGATGGATTGGACACCATAGAGATCAGGATCAACGATGTTGAAGTTGCCGCTGGTTATCGCCCGTTGGAAGAAAAACTGAGGAGTAATGGTTAAGAAGGTTGAGTCAGTGGCAATGGGTTCAAAATTTCGACCGACAAAAAAACCACCGCGATCGCTCTCGTCGTAGCCAACTTCGGCAACGGCTGGGTCGCTTTCCCGCCGACTAATGGTCACTTTAGACTTCAAAATTGGCAGCGCCAACTTCTGATCAAATACCACCCTGGGGCGAGTGGCGGTGACGCGATCTTCCAGGGGTGAAATTT
This sequence comes from Thermosynechococcaceae cyanobacterium, assembly GCA_041748255.1. Classification (GTDB taxonomy): domain Bacteria; phylum Cyanobacteriota; class Cyanobacteriia; order Thermosynechococcales; family Thermosynechococcaceae; genus JBGTDP01. The sequence goes on from JBGTDP010000371.1 coordinate 4,099, forward strand.
GTTGGAGTCGGGCTCGCTCCGCCCGGACTTCTAACTCAGGGGGAGAAAAAGGATCATTCGTAATCCGAATCTTCTCAGCAGTCCACCCTTGAGGGCCAAAGTCAATGCGCGCAGCCTCAAACCTTAGGCGCTGAATCTCTTCTCCCGTTGTCTGCACTTGGGAGGGTTGATTTTGCCGCAGTCGCTCACTCAACAATGGCGGTTCTAAGGTATTTGTCTGGGCCTGGGGCGAAAAATCTTGCTGGGCAGAAGGTAAAAAGATCGTGCCCCTGGCATTTAAAAAGCTGCCTTGATCCTGGGCCAAGTTATATTCCAGCCGCTCCCCGGTGAGTAGCTGCTGCCCTCGGGTTAAGCTGACATTCCCCGAAGCAATGGTTGTTCGCTCCTGCAGGTTGGCCTGGACGCGATCGGCTTTGAGAACAGCACCTTGAAACCGCAACACAACATTGCCCGTTGCTGTGAATACCTGCGAATCTTCATCATATTCCTGGCGATCGGCACTCAGCTCCAGGGGATCTCCCAATTGAACTTCAGGGGCGGGAGCAGGCTGCTGGGCCGTCAGTTCAATCCTCTGAGCAATATATCCTTGAGGCTGCTTGAGGGGGGTTTTAACTTGCAGGGCCGTCAAGTCAGCAGCAACAACAGCATCCCCAAATTCCCTCAAGTGTTGCCGGACTTGGGCCACGCCTGCAGCGGAGTCGCTAAGCTGGCAGGCAGATCCGGCGGCTGGACTTTCAGTTCCACTCTCAACAGTCGGACCAACGGGTCCGAGGGACGGTGCTACCCCGTAATTCTGGGAGGGGGGAGTTTGAATCGAAACCGCTGGCCCTAAAGAAGCTGCCCTGGTAGAACTGGCTGCTGGCTCAGGCGACTGTGGGGAAGAAGTGGAAGTATTGAGGTCTAGGGGATTGGTCGTGGAACCTGCTTTTAGATCAGAAGCAGGTTGAATAGGGGTTAAAGATTTTGTTCTCTCAGGCGATAAAGTCGGAGCAACCAGAGGCACCGGAGGAGGGACAGACGGATAAGGCATAAGGCAAAAAATGGCTAACAGTCAGCCTAGACGCATTGCCTCTGCTATCGAGCCCAACGCTTACAGCCTGAGGAATCCGCTATTAAATTAAATACGAAACAAACAGCAGTTTATTCCATATTTCTGCGCTTGGGATTACGGGAGGGATCAT
>JBGTDP010000372.1:0-3776 GCA_041748255.1 Thermosynechococcaceae cyanobacterium
TAACCGTAGATCTGCAGCAAACTCGCCAACAGGCAGAGCAAGCCGCTCAGACGATTGAGCCGATTACCTTCCGGATCCAGCAAGGAGAGGTGATTGTTAGAGCAGGGGAGTCGATTGATCAGCGCACGTTTATCATCCTGGATCAATTTGGCCTCACCTATCGCCGGATTAACTGGCTGGGACTATTAGGCACCGGGGCCTTGACCAGTGGCGCGATCTCTATTTTTTGGGTGGTTCAGAGGCGGGTTGGGGCCAATCTGTCTCGCCGCGATCAGATTTTAATCTTACTGTTGTCTTTGAGTGCCCCTCTGCTGACCTGGACTGCGGGGCTTTCTTACACCAGCCTGCCAGCGGTGGGTCTGCTGGTGGGCAGTTTTTATGGTTCCGCCCTGGGGGCAACGGTGGTGGTTTTGCTGACCCTCCTGATCCCGGTGGGCATGAAGATCAGCTTGCCCATGCTTTTATCAATCGCCGCCGGGAGCCTCGTCGGGGGGGTGATGGCCGGGCGGTTGCGCTCCCGGGAAGAATTAGCGCTGCTAGGGGGCGGCGTTGCCCTGCTGCAAGGGGTTACTTTTTTAGTTTTGCTGTTGTTTTTGGGGGCCAACTGGGGAATTGGCTATGGTTTGCTGAGTGCTGCAGCCTGGCGCACGCTAGTGGGATTGGGTTGGAGTGTTTTTGCTTTGGGGATTAGCCCTTATCTAGAGCATCTATTTGATTTAGTGACCTCAATTCGCTTAGCGGAACTGGCAAACCCCAATCGTCCCTTGCTCAAACGCTTGGCAATGGAGGCCCCTGGTACATTTCAGCACACGCTCTTTGTGGCTAGCCTTGCCGAAGCTGGGGCTCGAAGCCTGGGGTGTAATGTCGAGTTGGTGCGCACAGGCACGCTTTACCATGACATTGGCAAGATGCACGACCCCTTAGGCTTTATTGAAAATCAAATGGGATGCCCGAATAAGCATGATGCGATCGCAGATCCCTGGCGGAGTGCTGAAGTGATTAAAAAGCACGTTACCCAAGGCTTGGTGATGGCCCGCAAACATCGATTGCCAAAAGCAGTGCAGGCCTTTATTCCCGAGCATCAAGGCACGCTGTTGATCAGTTACTTTTACCACCAGGCCCAGCAGCAAACTCAGAACCTGCCGGACATCACGGCCAAAGAGTCAGATTTCCGTTATGCCGGGCCGATACCCCAGTCCCGGGAAACAGGGATTACGATGCTAGCCGATGCCTGCGAAGCGGCCCTGCGATCTTTAAGGGTTTCTAGCCAATCTGAGCCAGAAACAACTCCTGAAGAAGCTTTAGTCATGGTTAACAAAATCTTTAAGGCCCGCTGGCAGGATCAGCAATTGGTAGACTCCCAACTGACTCGGGAAGACCTCACTGCCCTGGCGGAAGTCTTTGTGCAGGTTTGGGTACAGGTCAATCATCAACGCATCCGCTATCCGTCTGCGGCTGCAACTTCCAAGACTTAGCCCTTGAGACCACTGCCAGATTCAGAAGGGACGATGTACTGCTGCATCACCAAAAAGAAGCCCAAAATTGGGGCAACAGAAATCACCGACCCCGCCGCAATTAAGCGCCAATCTAAGGAAAAGGTGCCTGCCAAAGTCGCAACTCCCAGGGGCAGGGTATAGTACTCAGGCCGATCTAACACAATCAGAGGCCAGAGAAAGTCACTCCAGGAGCCAATGAAGACAAAGATGGCTAAAGTGACCAAGGCCGGACGCACGGCTGGCAACATCACATGCCACCAGATGCCCAACTCTGAGCAGCCATCCATTCGAGCTGCCTCCTCCAGTTCTTTAGGGACGCCTTGAAAAGCTTGCCGCAGTAAAAAAATCCCAAAGGCAGAAGCGATCGCCGGAAAAATAACCCCTAGGTAAGTGTTTCGCAATCCCAGTTGAACGGCCAAAATATATAGCGGGATCATCACAATCTGAAACGGAATCATGATGGTTGAGATCACAGCCGTAAAAAATAGGTCGCGGCCCCAAAAATTAAGTCGGGCTAGAGGATAAGCTGCCAAGGCACAAAAGATCAGGTTCAAGGTCACCGTCAACGTGGCCACCAGAACGCTGTTAAACAGGTAACGACCAAAGGGATTGGTTTGCCAGACTTTAATAAAGTTTCCCCAGGTCGGCTGAGCCGGCCAGAGTTGGGGAGGGAACTGAAAAATATTTTCGGAAGGGGACTTAAAAGCAGTACTGACCAACCAAATCAGGGGAATCAGCATCACAACTGCAATCCCTCCTAAGAGCAGGTACATCCCAACTTTTAAGAATTTAGGGTGAGGCATTAGCAAAGTGCACTCAAGTTATTTGAGCGGGGCTGATTGAGCCTCAAAGCCCAATCACGTCTCAATTAAGATAACCTCTTTTTGCCAAAAACCTTCTTAGTTAAGGATCAACAAACTAAATCTGGCAACGCTTTACTTTCGAGGTGTGGTCAGCAGGGTTGTGAACATCATCAACATCCCACCCGCCAAAATAGCGATCGCGAGCCCACCCGCAATAATATCGGGCCAGTTAAGACTTTCCATCGGTTGACTTAATCAAGAACATCAGGTTCAGTCAGTAGCGCTAGGGACAAAGAAGGTAATTTCAGCTTTTGTCAGAGCCAAGGATCTTTCTCAAGGAAAGAGCTGCCGACCTAGGACTCTGAGTCAACCTGTTTTAGATGAATATGCTTGCGGCCCAAGGAAATCTCAAACTCATCCCCTGATTTTAAGTCCATCTGCTTTGTATAGGCAGAGCCAATCAACAGGTTGCCGTTAGATTGAACACTGATTCGGTAGCTGGCGCTGCGGCCGCCCCGTCCGTTGCCGTTTCTGTGCTTCCCATCTAACTCAACGCCCTCTGCATCAATCAAGGCATTATAGAACTTCATCATACTGACGCGCTCAGAGCCCTGTTTTGTAGTAGTGTAGTAACCGCAAGCCCTGGCTTTTTCTTCTCTGCTGAGGTTGCCTAGCTCTTTAACTTTTTGGAGCAGGGCTTCACCTGTGAGGGGCTCATCTTTCTTCTTCTTGCTCATTAACGCCAACCTATCTGAATATAGTTCGAAAAGTTAATACTATTTTGATGTAACTAATATTTAAGATCGAGGCCTTTATTTTAATCCTCTCTCTTAAGATTAGTCTATCAGACAACAAAATAGATTGTATTAAAAGTATTATAGTAAAAAAATCAATCTCTTTAAAAGATTATTGGCTAATTTTAATTCAACCTTGAGAACAAAACAAACCTGTTGATCTTGCCAATCCTGTCTAATGTTTCCCGCACAAATGACTCAGCTTAGTAAATAAACCAAGTCCAAATCAGTGAGCTTGTTTGCTCTCTCCTGTGGCAGGCTAAGTTCTATGGCTTAACTAAGTTCTTTAAAGTCCGCTCTACTCTTGGCCCAATGTGACTGGCTTGAAAACATTTGAGATCAGGTGGCAGATCTGCAACAAATAGCCTCAGGTGGCAGAAGTTGAGGCTGATTAATTTAAGGGCCGAGCTTCCCTAGAGATTTGCTGGCTAGCCTAGGATATCAACTGGAAAGTTTGTAGAAACAGCATAGAACCAGGAAGGTCCTGGAATTTTCTGGTTGAAAAAGCTAGGCTTTTTCTACACTAGGCTACTAATGTAGGTAATTAAATTTCACAGCATAAAGGAGTTTTGTGGCTCTCTCAGCAACTGCGATGATTCCTGACCCCGCCTCTGAGTCTGTTCAAGCCCTGACCCAAATTGTTGGACCGGCTGGAATTATCGCCTATCAAGACCTAGAACCCC
>JBGTDP010000373.1:0-2960 GCA_041748255.1 Thermosynechococcaceae cyanobacterium
ATTTTCTGATTACTTAAGATATCAACCCTGGTAATGCGACCCTCTGTAACCATAAATTCCAGCCCCTTAGGACCGGTCTCTGGATTAGCATAACCACAGTTATCACCAACGCCTGCACCCGGCTTGAGGGTCATGGGGATATTGGCTAAGTTGACGGCTGCTTGCAGCGTCATCCCCACCCGAACTGGACCAATGCCATCAATGGTGACTTTAGCTTGCTCATTCAAGGTTGTTTGAGCACTAGCAGAGCTAAGGGCATAGAGGCAAGCAGCTACGGTCCCCAGTAGAAGCAGAACGAGCTTAACTCGATAATTTCTTAGCCATTGAATGAGTTGTGTCATCGTTAGCGACCTCCCACGGGCGTTAAATAGACTCTAGAGATATAGATCTAACTGGCGTCATAAAACGTTCCCTACCCCATCTGGTATTCCTCCAAAATCGTTACAGTTGTTTAAAAGCTGCTTCTAAGCTAAAGGCAGACAAAACCGGAAGGTACTGCCTTGGCCCAGTTGGCTCTCAGCTTCAATCTTGCCTCCCTGAAGTTCAACCAAACGCTGGCAGATTGCCAAGCCAATCCCGGTGCCGCCAGAAAGCCGCGATCGCGACTGGTCCGCTCGCCAGAAGCGCTCAAAAACATGGGGCAAATCCGCTGAGGCAATCCCTTTGCCCGTATCGATCACTGCCAGCCAAAGGTGTTGAGATTCAGTCCAGGCCCGCAGTGTAATCAAGCCTTTGGGGGTATGGCGAAGGGCATTTCCGAGAAGATTCACCAAAATTTGTTCTACCCGCTCCCGATCAGCTAAAACCAACGGCAGCGAATTCCCACAGGCTAGTTGGAGTAGAGGGCCATCCTCAAGCAGTTGATCCGCAAACCTTTCTACCAAAGAAGCTAATAAAGGCTGTAGATTAACTGGTTGGAGGTTGATCGGCAGGTATCCTGCTTCTGCTTTAGAAAGTTCCTGCAGATCATTTACCAGCCGCTCCAGTCGCCGGGTTTCTTGGGTCAGTTGCTGATAAATCTCTGCTGTGGGCTCAATTCTACCGTCGGCCAGCTCCTCTAAATACCCTCGCATAATTGTTAGGGGAGTGCGCAGCTCATGGCTCAGATCGCTAACAAGCTCTCGCCGCCGCTGCTCAACGCCCTCTAAGCTATCTGCCATTCGATTAAAGCTAATTCCCAGTTGGTCTAGCTCCGGAATTTCATGCTTGGGGACTCGGGCATCTAGTTGACCGGCGGCAAATTTTTGAGTGGTCCGCTCCATTTGGTTTAGGGGCTGCATGATTCGCTGTGATGCTAGATAGCTCAACCAAGCGGCGGTGGTTCCCCCCACAATCACCGACCAAACTGTGCCGCGATTAAAGGCACTCTCAAACCCATCGACGAGTTGGGTGCGAGCATAACGCAGCCTAAATCCGGTTCCTTCAAGTTCCTCCAGGCGCAGAATAAAAAACCGGGGAGCAGAGATTTTGCTAATCACCACAAACCCCCCCACACCTACAATCATGACCAGGAGGTGAGAAAAAAACAGCCGCGATCGCAGTCCTAACTTAGCCACATTCAGATTACTGAGTTACTTGATCTTCAAACTTATAGCCCACGCCAATCACTGTCTTGATAAAGGTCGGGTTGGCAGGATCTGGCTCAATTTTTTTCCGCAGCCGGGCGACATGGGTATCCACCACCCGGTCATCGCCAAAAAAATCATTGCCCCAGAGTTTATCAATCAATTGGGTCCGGTTCCAAACTCGACTGGGCTGACTAATAAAGGTTGATAATAAATTAAACTCTAGCGTTGTTAGATCGAGGGTCTCCGGTGGCTCGGTCCCAAACTGACGACAGGCAGATCGCTGATCTAAATCAAGGGTGAAATGCTCCGTTTGGTAAAGTTGGCTTTGCCCCCCCTGGCGCAGGCTGCGGCGCAGTAAAGCCCGGACCCGTGCTATTAACTCCCGTGGGCTAAAGGGTTTGACTAAATAATCATCGGCTCCCGTAGACAGGCCAATAATCCGATCAAGCTCTTCTCCCTTAGCGGTGAGCATCAAAATATAGGGGTCTTTGCGACCCGGCTTTTGGCGAATGCGGGCACACAGCTCCAGCCCATCCAGGCCAGGAAGCATCAAATCTAGAATAATTAAATCCGGTTGTTGTTCTTGATAGACCTGCAGGGCCTTGAAGCCATCCTGACAACTTTGACAGTGAAAGCCTTCTTTGCTGAGGGAAAGTTGGATGAGTTGGACAATTTCAATTTCATCCTCAACAATCAAAATATTCATCAAAAACTCCTTTGTGGATACCCCGCATGGAATCTGTGATTCAAAAAGTTAAAATCCCACTATACACAAGTGAGTGTTTATAGGAGTAAGCAAGGATGAGCAGTCTGGTTTTAGAGCTTTCTAGCGAACTAGCTGAAGCGCTTCACCTTATTCGAAGTTATGACTTAGAAGAGCTTGAGGAGGATTTAAGTACTTTGGAGACTTTGGATTGAATGTATCTAAAACCACAGCAGCTTGCCAGATATAAAGAGACATTGCAGCAGCGTCAGGCGTCTAAGCTACAACAATTAGCGCAACGCCGTCAACGAGCCTGGATATTGGCAAAGAAAGCTTCTAGAGCACTTAAGGAAGAGTATGGAGTTGAACAGGTGATGGTTTTTGGTTCGATGGTGCATCAGCACTGGTTCATGATGACTTCAGATATCGATCTAGCGGTTTGGAGACTAAACTGTGAAGACTACTTCACCGCGGTAGCGAAGCTACAGGATCTCGATCCTGAGTTTAAGATAGACCTGGTACAGATAGAATCTTGCCGACCAGCGTTGAAGCAAATCATCCTCAATCAAGGAAAGCTGCTGTGAGAGCTGCGTATTTGGCCGTTGCAGGGCGGATTCGGCAGGAGCTGCAGGAGCTATACCAGGTTACTGAACGAGTTCATATGATTTGGCAGCAAGCTAGTAGTTCTA
>JBGTDP010000374.1:0-8081 GCA_041748255.1 Thermosynechococcaceae cyanobacterium
GCTAAGGTGCAGCGACCGGGACTTAAAAAGTTATTTGCCATCGACCTGTCGATTCTCAAGGGGATTGCTCGCTACTTTCAAAATCATCCCGATTGGGGTCCAGGCCGCGACTGGATGGGCATCTATGAAGAGTGCTGTCGAATTCTCTACGAAGAAATTGATTACTTAAATGAAGGCCGCAACGCCGATACATTTCGCCGCAACTTTCGTGATCAAGACTGGGTCTATGTGCCCCGAATTTACTGGCGCTATACCTCCCCCCGGGTATTGACCCTAGAGTATGCCCCTGGAATTAAAATTAGTCACTACGAAGCCCTAGAGGCTGCGGGGCTTGATTGCAAATTAATTGCCCAGCTAGGGGCTAGAGCCTACCTGCATCAGTTATTAACTGATGGATTTTTCCATGCGGACCCTCACCCTGGCAACATCGCTGTCAGCTCAGAAGGGAACTTAATTTTCTATGACTTTGGGATGATGGGCCAGGTGCAACCCTTGACGCGGGAGAGGCTGCTGCAGACCTTTATGGGCATCGCCCAAAAAGATGCCAAACAGGTGATGGATTCTTTAGTAGCGCTAGGCGCACTGGCTCCCGTAGAGGATATGGGGCCAGTGCGCCGATCAATCCAGTACATGCTGGATCACTTTATGGACCAACCCTTTGAAAACCAATCGGTGGCCCAAATCAGCGATGATCTCTACGAAATTACCTACCACCAACCCTTTCGATTTCCAGCCACGTTTACCTTTGTGATGCGGGCCTTCTCAACCCTTGAGGGGGTGGGCAAAGGACTCGATCCTGAGTTTAATTTTATGGAAGTAGCAAAACCTTTTGCAACAGAGCTTATGACTAACGGCGGTTTTTCTAACAAAGACAACAGCAGCATTTTAGGTGAGTTAGGTCGCCAGGCCGCTCAGGTTAGCAACACAGCTTTAGGGCTGCCTCGCCGGATGGAGGAAACCCTAGAGAAGTTAGAGCAGGGAGACATCCGGCTGCGGGTGCGCTCCATTGAGACCGAACGATTGCTGCGGCGCATGAGCAACCTGCAGATGAGTACCACCTTTGGAGTCCTGATCGCAGCCTTTACACTCTCTGCCACCATCCTGGTCGTGAATCAGTATCTCTGGTTAGCGGCGATCGCGGCGCTACCGGCGGTTATTCTCACCGTGATTTTGATTCGTCTGCTGGTGCGCCTTGATCGCTACGAGCGTATGCTCTAAAGCTTATTTTCAGGGTAATTCTGTAACTTTCTGATTAGCTAATCAAGCCCTTAGTTTAGGGCTCCATTTTGGGTGGCAAGGCGTTGGCCTGGCGAATAAATTTCTTTTAGTTCAGGTTGAACACAATTCCTTTGAGCAAACCTGCTAAAAGTTAACAAATTTTACCTATTCCTGGAAGTGATCCGCGCCTACTCACTTGGGATGATGTGTAAGTTGTCAAGTCGGCGTTATATTTTGTAACATGAACTGACATACCCTTTATTGGAGAGTCAAAATGAATCAACCCGTCGAACTTTCCTTAGAGCAGGAGTTTAACCTTCGCTCATTTTCAGACCAAGTCCAGTCCATGTCTCGGGAACAAGCCCAAGACTTCTTGGTTAACTTGTATCGGCAGATGATGCTCAAAGAAGAAATGTACAAGACATTTCTCAAACACGAGTGGGGTCTAGACTCAGGGCCTCAGTTTACCTAGGTCTGCCTTTGCACTCATTGGCAACGACCTCCGTCTCTTGCTTCATTTCTAGACTAGAAAAGAAGCTGGGGTTGCCGGGGCGTTACCACCAACCTAGTCATTTATGTTTAATTTATATAAAAGCTGATTACAGATTGGTTCATGGGCCTTGATATGACTTCTTGTTAAAAATAAATGGTTTAGAAGCCTTGGCTAGGAAAAGCTAGAGGACCCAGTACGGGGGGCAGTGTTAAAGAAATTAACTTTTAACTTAGATTTTAATCTTGGGCAAGGCTGTGAGGGCAGGGCCCCTTTTTTGTATGCGACCATAGAAACAGCCATTCCCTTTCTCAGGAACCGGGTAATCCTGGATAGAATTGCCGGAAGTTGAGAATTGAATTAGAAGGGCAACATTGGTTTATGGTCTTGAGGTATGTTTAAGCGCCTTTTAGTCTCTACAGACTTTGCAGATGGCTTGTATCGTCTGGTTCGTTATGTCCCCGATCTAGCAGTGAATGGGATTGAGCAGATTGTCTTTCTCCATAGTGTTCCGATTTGGAACGAGGGAGAAATTCCTAGAATTAACCATGAGAAAGTTGAGCAAGCCCAGCAGCGGCTTGCTGTGGCCCTAGAAAGTGTGCCACCGGGGGTTGAAGTCAAAGTAGAAGTTCCCTCTGGTCGTCCGGTTGATGCCATTTTAGAGATGCTTAAGAAGCATAGCAGCGATTTGCTTCTGCTAGGTATGCCCAGCAGAAGCTTGCTGAATGAAAAGCTGTTTGGGAGTACTACGGTTGGTCTGTGCCAGAAAGTGCCGGTGCCGCTGATGATTTTGCGCCCGCAGCTAATCTCAACCTTGACCGAGGAAGAACTGGCATTGCGATGTCAGCATCTTTTTCGTTACCTGCTGATTCCCTACGATGGCAGTGAGTCTTCTAAGTACCTGGTTCAAACGATTCAGCAAAAGGCTAAAAATCGTCCACCTGATTCTCTAGAGAGCTGTATGCTCTGCTGGATAGTTGATCAAGGTGGGCGCAGACTTTTGCAAGGCAAGGATCAACTTCAGCAAGCGGAGAAGGCTTTACAGGCCATCCAAGCAGAATTAGAAGCCCTTGATTTGCAGGTGAATTCCCAAGTTCGCACCGGCAATCCTGTGGTTGAGATTCAATCGATTGCCGAGACCTTTGACATCAGTGCGATCGCTGTTTCTTCTAAAAACTTTGGCAATCTGCGGGAGTTTTCTGTTCCTAGTTTTGCCGGAGAAATTTTGCGCCGTAGCTGGCATCCAGTTCTCTTCGTTCCTCCCCATCGTTAAGCCTGGTCGTTAGCCTAGCTTCAGGCTTCGAGAGGCTGTTTCTAGCTTCTGGAGAATTTTAGGCTTGATCTTCTCAAACTCAGCCTTGAGCAGGGTTTTGCTTGTACTTGAGGCATTGGATGACCTGCTGTTCTCAGCGATCGCAAGCCAATTTTGAAACAGCTGAGGCTGATCGGGTGCGATCGTCAAGATTTTGACATTGGCACAGTGCTGGGGCTTTTCTAAGTCAAAGAACAACACAGGATAGTAGCCTCTGCTGCTCAGCAGATCAATCGTTTCCTGAGGTCGGGGCTGCTTGAGGTCCAGGTAGCACGGCAACCAGAGGGCTCCCAAATCCCGGTCATGAATGGCCGTAATCCACAACACCATAGGATGGGGAGCAACTGTGAACAGGAACTGGTTATAACGGGTTCCCAGAAGTCGCCTTTGGGTTTCCTGCTCAGACAGCATTACCCATAGACCAGCGGCGGGTTGATCTGCGCCGACCGCCTTAGTAAAAACAATTTTAGCGATCGGCTTATCCGTCGGCCAAGCAGCTTGCCAGCAAGCTTGTTCTACTGATTGGACTGGGTTTTGAGGACAGGGGGTCTCAGTAATCTGGCGGCGTGGCACCAATGCTGCCGATGTTTGTCCAGGGGTTTCAACCTGCGGAATTGATTCTAAGGCTGAGAGAATTTCAGCCATGCTCTGGGGGCGATCAGCCGGGGATTTTGCTAGACAGCCCATAACAAGCCCTTCCAGGTCTTTGGGCAATTTCCGCCCTGGATTTGCGGTGGCTAGCAAGCAAGGGGCTTGCAATTGATGGGCTTTGTACCAACTGCCAATCGTGTTGGTTTCAGCTTGTAGCGGTATTTGACCAGTCAGAAGCTCAAACATTGTCACCCCCAGACTATAGATATCCGAGCGGCCATCAAACAGCCCCCCTTCAATCTGCTCTGGAGAGCAGTAGGCCAAGGTACCCATAAATGAATGGGTTTGATGGTCGGAGGCCTGATCCTCTGCAACAAAATTGGCAATCCCAAAGTCAAGGATTTTTGCCAATTCACCTAAAGCCGGATCTTGAATGACAAAAATATTGCTGGGTTTAATATCCCGATGAATAATTGGGCAAAGCTCCCCGTCGATATACACACCCTGATGGGCACACTGCAGCCCTAAGCAGATATGACGCGCTAGAGTAAGAAATTGCCCTAAGGGTAGCCCTTGCTCCGGCAGTAGGTCGTCCAAGCTTTGTCCCGCAAGATACTCCATTACATAAAAGGGAATTTCCTCGGCATTGACCCCATAATCAATCACTCTGACAATGTGAATATTTTTTTGACCAAGCTGAGCCCCTGTGCGGGCTTCGTGGGCAAAGCGCAATTTCATTTTTTGATTTAACAGCGTCCGGGCTAGAAACTTAACCGCAACGGGGACCCCACCTAGGAGAGTGTCTCTGGCTCGGTAAACCTGCCCCATAGAACCCACCCCGATCAGGGCTTCAGTCTGATAGCGGTTGATCAGTAACTGTTGATTCGGCGGCTGAGAAAAGTTTTCCATGATTTGGTCATGGCTCTAGGATGTATTAACGCGCAACGGCTGTCAGTTCCATGGTATCCGCATTCAGAAATACCCCTATCCCCTCTGCTAGGAAACGGATCAAACCTTAAGCCATAGTTACCGACTAAGACTTATTCAGAGCTCCAAAACTAATCTCCTGAGACTAAAGCTTCTCTTGGAATTTGGTTTTTAGGTCTATTGATTTAAGTCTATTGATCTAGTAGGAAAGGGAAGGCGAAAGACTCAGTACTAGCGCAGAGATTAATCTTTAGGACTAGCACTTCTACGTCTCAAGGTAGACTCAACTCTCTAGACAGAGAAATTACAATAAGCCCTGTAGTTGAGCGTTGAAGTCTTGGCTTCGTAAAGCTTATGAGCTTAGGTTGAACCTTTTGCTCCTATCTGTAGTTTGCTTTCACAAAGCTTGAATAGTTATCTTTTCTTGACAATGACTTGTCTTTTACGCGTTATAAACTAAATCTCAGTTGAGAGGCGCGCTAGGGGGGATTTAGAGATTTACCTAAATCATAAGTCTAGTCAAGTGCTATCAAAGTCAACTTTTGCTCAGTCAAACAGTTTTACTAAAGTCACTTGACCTATTTGCCAGTATGAAATTTGAGGACATTTATCAATTTTTTCGAGATCCACCGCCGGTCTATCTCAGCAAAGAGGTAGCAGTTTGTTATGTATTGCATGTTCTATCGAAGTATGGCGACTCCTATGGGACAGAGCTGATTCATTTGATTGAGACAGAATACCCACTTTATCGGCTTTCTGATACCGTCCTCTACAGTGCGCTTAAGTTTCTGGAAGACGAGGGCGTCATTGGTGGTTACTGGAAAAAAGTTGAAGGCAGAGGCCGACCCCGGCGAATGTATCAAATCCGGTCAGATAGCCTTAAGCAAGCCCGGGAATTGGCCCAGCTCTGGCACGATTACACCGGTAATCATACGCCTTTGTCCAAAGCAAAAGGGTCTGTGCCCATTTAGGCAGATAGGCTCTGGCCTTGTTGCGTTCAGGTTTCCAGAGTGTGTTCGAGACTCGTAAATTTGTCTAGATTTAACCTCAAAGGTTTTGAAAAAGAATGTGCCCCAGGTAGCTTTAGTGGTGCAGAAATCTGCGAATCTGGTTAGCGATCGCCTGCTGAATGGCTAGATCCGTACTGGGGAATTGGGTCAGATATAGCTTTTTACCTGAGGTGAGGATAAGGGAAACTTTATAAAAGGCAATGCCGAAGATATTGATTTTTTCTACTTGTACATTTTGAATATTGTCGATTGAGTCTTGCTTGAGGCGATCGCTGAGCCAACGGCGTTGCTTTAGGGTTATCTGGTTCAGCGGTTTATCAAAGTGGCAAGTTTCTACCGGACTCCACAACAGCATTAGATTGGCGATCGCAATACAGGCACCGCCAAAAAAATCAATCGGTGGCTCCGAGGAAATAAAAATCAACAGCCCTAAACCAGCTAAAAACCCACCGAGCACCCAAACTCCAATTAATTGTTCTTGAAATCGGAGCTGGGTAGCGGTGTGGCAGATGACTTTCATGCTTGCAGGGCAGCGACACTAGGATTGTTTTTTGCTACAGAAAGATTGCAGCTGGCAAAGTGATCGAACTATGATAAAAGCAGCGTGAGATGTGAAGAAACTTTAAGGTATGCAATCTACACCGGTTACAAACCCAGGCCTTCTTGTTCCTGATTTGACAAAGTTGGCCTATCAAACGTTTCAGTGGAGTAAGAACTATTTTGGTCTTGCTCACAAAGCTCTAAGTACTCGGTTCTTGCAGGTGCTCTATCCAACCCACGGTAGCAACACCCAACCTATTGCCCCAGAACTCTTAGAAAAACTACAACAGCGATTCGACCAGTTGATTGAAACTGACTGGCAAGATGCCGAGCAGGGGGTTTATCCCCAGAGTCTTTTGTTTGATAACCCCTGGGAAGAGTTTTTTCGTTACTATCCATCGATCTTATTCGATTTGCCAGGGATGGGGGAGCGGGTTGAGCAAAAGCGCTATCAACAGTTTTCAACCGAGGTTGAGTCCGAGATTGCGGCCAGGGACTATCCTGATTACTACATTCAAAATTTTCACCACCAGACCGATGGTTACTTCAGCGATACCTCGGCCAATCTTTATGACCTACAGGTAGAAATTTTATTTGGCGGCACTGCCGATCCGATGCGTCGGCGGATCTTAGCGCCACTCAAGCAGGGGCTACAAGCTTTTGCCTCGGTTCCGGCTCAGCAAATTCGCATTTTAGATGTTGCCTGCGGCACGGGACGAACTTTGAAGCTTCTGCGGGCGGGTTTCCCTAAGGCATCTCTGTTTGGCGCGGATCTCTCCCCCGCCTATCTTCGCAAGGCCAATCAATTCTTATCCCAAAATCCTGGGGAGCTGCCGCAACTGCTCCAGGCAAATGCTGAGAGCTTACCTTATCTTGATAACTACTTTCATGCCTTGACCAATGTGTTTTTATTCCACGAGCTGCCTGGGTCTGCTCGCCAGCAGGTAATCGAGGAAGCCTTTCGGGTGGTGCAACCAGGAGGCATTTTTGTAATTTGTGACTCGATTCAGGTCAATGATTCCCCTGAGTTTGAGCCGATGATGGAGAACTTTCCAGCCACATTCCACGAACCCTACTACCGTCACTACACGCGGGATGATCTCGTTGCCCGGTTAGAGAACGCCGGATTTACAAATATCCAAATGCAGGTTCACTTTATGAGCAAGTATTTGATTGCCCATAAACCTGCTTAGCTGTTATTGAGCAGATATTTCCGATTCAAGAAGATCATCTGAAACATTACCACTGAGGTGCGGTTGCTAGTAAAGCCTCTGCCCTTTGACTGCTCAGGGGTCGAGCTAAAAAGTAGCCTTGACCTTGATCGCATTGCAGGGCCTTAAGCTGGTCAAATTGCCCGGCTGTCTCAATGCCTTCGGCAACTACCTGCATTTCTAAACTGTGGGCCAGGGCAACAATAGACTGGATTAGCTTTGCGTTTTTGCCCCCAGCGCCCATCTGCGTAATAAAGGAGCGGTCAATTTTTAAGGTGCTAACCGGAAAGTGATGCAGACGGCTAAGGGAGGAATAGCCAGTTCCAAAGTCATCAATTGATAATTGCACGCCCAATGCTTGAACTTGCCGAAGCACAAATGCTGCTTCTTCGGGATTTTCGGTCACGATGCCTTCGGTAATTTCTAAATTCAAATATCTCCCCTCCAGCCCAGTCTCCTGCAGGACTTGATCAACTTGGGCGACTATATCTGGCTGCAAAAACTGTTTGTCGGCAAGATTTACAGCCATAGTTAAGGATGGACTGTGAGAAAAAGTAAGCTGCCAAGTTTTGATCTGGCGACAGGCAACCCCAAGCACCCAATGACCCATCGGTACAATTAGGCCGGTTTCTTCGGCGGCTAGGAGAAATTGACCAGGGGCAATCATCCCACGGGTTGGGTGTTGCCAGCGAATCAGCGCTTCAAAGCCACTAAGCTGGCCCGTCTTGAGGCACACAATCGGCTGATAGTAAACTTCAAATTCCTGGCGCGCTAGCCCTTGT
>JBGTDP010000375.1:0-8393 GCA_041748255.1 Thermosynechococcaceae cyanobacterium
ATTCACCAGAACGTAAACGAGCAGCCGCCGGTCCCTGAGGGCCGTTAGCCAGCCCCTAAGTGCCTGATGACCCTGGCGATCTGAGCGGGCAGTTTCAGCGATCGCCAAGTAGATCACGCTAAAAAAGATCCCAAAGGACAAGCCATCGATCACAAATAAGGCGCGGTAGGCTCCGGCAGCCGCAATCAAAACCCCACCCAGAATCACCCCCAGCCCCAAGCCCAGGCTGTCTCCCAGGCGGGTCAGGGCATAGGCTTCATTACGCAGCTGAGGCTCACTTAAATCGGCCACTGCTGCTTCCGTGGCAGGCCAGTAAAGACCGACCCCAAACCCCATAATTAAATTACCAACCACAAACCCTGGAAAATTATTAGCCAGGGCCAGAACAAACGCAGCGATCGCCGACACGGCCGCCGAGAGCAATAGGGTTCGCTTGCGCCCCCAAAACCGAGAGTCGCTAAAGGACCCCCCTAAAATGCGACCGACAACCCCTGAAATTGAAGCACTTCCTAACCCAATCCCAACAGCCGTAGCCGATAGCCCCACCTGATTGACAAAAAAAATTGGCCCATAAAACAGCGTAAAGCCAGTCCCTAGCTGAGAGAGCAGGCGACCGGCAGCCAAAACCCAGATTTGGTAATCCAGCTGGGGCAGCCAGTAACGTACCCGACGCTTAAACCAATTCATCAAGGCACATTTCCAGAGCGCGTTTGTGGCACATCTCCCATCCTAAGCCGAGAAATCAAGCTGAGAAACAGGTGAGAAGTCCCTGATTTTAGCCTTTGAGGGTTTAGATTCCTTTCTTATTTGCAACTCACCCTATTTTCAGGGGCCAAAGCTATAGTCCTGGTACTGGCTTTCTATGGAGATTTTTATGCAAAAGATCATTTTGTCCCTGGTCCTGGGTGCGATCGCTACTGTTGCCTACGGCTGTCGCCAAGGAGGCGTCGCTGCCCCGAACGGTTCAGATACCTCTGCTCCCCAAGTTCAAGCTGAGACGCAAGCATCAAGTTCAACCCTGATTGCTCAGGCAGGCAGTCAATCTGGCAGGTTTGTCGATGGCGACCATCCCACCCAAGGCACTGCTCGAATTGTCACCGCCAACCCGCCCTATCTGGAGTTTGATCAGGGATTTAAAACTGACCAGGGCCCCGATTTGTTTGTGCTCCTCCATCGGCAGTCGGTGCCCAAAAATTATCAAGCCAACACCTATGTCAACCTGGGGCGCTTGAAGCAGGTCAAAGGTTCCCAGCGCTATACGATTCCTGCAGATATTGATCTAGGGGAGTTTAAGTCCGTGGTGATTTGGTGTCGCCAATTTAGTGCCACGTTTGGATATGCGCCCCTTAAAAGTTAGCTGCTTGCTGAAATTTCTCTGGGAAAAGGGGCGCTTTGGGGAACGCATCCCCAGGCGGCTCAAATTTAGATCGCCCTGCTTAATCTTGGCTCTAGCTGATCAAAGTTTTCCAGCACCTGTCCGGTTCCCAAACCGACACAGCTTAGGGGAGTGGTGGAAACATGAACAACCAGACCAGTCTCATGGCTAAGAAGCGTACTGATCCCCTTGAGCAAGGCTCCGCCGCCGACGAGCATAATCCCACGACCGGCAATATCTGCTGCCAACTCCGGGGGGGTGTTTTCTAAGGCCCGCTTCACCGTTTCAGCAATCACGGTCAGCGGTTCTGCCATGCTTTCGCGAATTTCACCTCCCTTGACTGACAGGGTTCGGGGTAGACCTGAGAGTAGATGCAACCCACAAACCTCCAGGGTCAGGTTATCGTTTTCCTGACTGGGGTAGGCAGAGCCAATTTTAATTTTGATTTTCTCTGCCGTTTGGTCGCCAATTAGCAGGTTATGGACTTTTTTTAGATAGTGACTGATCGACCCGTTCAACTCATCGCCAGCGACTCGCACTGACTCACTGAGGACGGTTCTGACGAGACTGACAACGGCAACTTCTGTGGTTCCCCCCCCGATGTCAATAACCATGTTGCCCGGCGGCTCTGCTACTGGGAGTCCAGCCCCGATCGCTGCGGCTAGGGGTTCATCAATTAGATAAACTTCTCGGGCTCCGATTTTGGAGGCGACTTCAACCACCGCCCGTCGCTCCACCCCGGTAGCCCCACTGGGAATTCCCATGACAATCCGGGGAGAAAACAAGGTTTTGCCCCCCTGTACCTGCTGGATAAACTGCTGCAACATCAGCTGGGCGGTATCAAATCCGGCAATCACCCCATCTCGCAGGGGGCGGGTAACCAGAATGTTAGCAGGGGTTCGCCCTATCATACGCTCAGCTTCAGTGCCGAACGCTACCATCAAATTTGTATTTCTATCTACAGCAATCACAGAAGGCTGCTGCAGGACAATCCCTTTGCCAGAGAGATAAACCACGGTATTGGCGGTGCCGAGATCAATCCCAATGCCCGGTGTAAAACGACTAAAAAGACCCAAGGATTCTTACCTGCCAGATTTGCAACAATGCTTACCTGTTAAATTTTCCATGAATGTTTGAACGGTTGCGCAACCAGCGAGGATTTGTAACAAAGGCAACAGTACGGGGCAGGCCAAAAAAGATTTAAATTCATCCCCTTGAGGTCAGGTCTAACCGCTAAACTGATTGCAGGTAAGCGCTGGCGTAAGGAGGTTGCTTTGGCGAAGTTTTTGCTCGTAACGGATCTTGATAACACCCTGGTTGGGGATAAAGCGGCCCTGGCCCAACTCAATCAACACCTGATCCAGCATCGCCAAGCCCACAACACAAACATTGTCTACTCTACCGGGCGATCGCTGAGCTCTTACCAGGAACTCAAAGCCCAGCAGGATCTTCTAGAACCGGATGCTCTTGTGGCCTCGGTCGGAACTGAAATTTATCGAGAGGGTAGTGCCGAACCGGATTTAGCCTGGTCGGATAAACTTGCCCAGGGATGGGACCGGGACTTAGTGATGGCGGCCTCAGCTCATTTTGCTGACCTGGAGCCCCAGCCAGAGGCAGAACAGCGTCCCTTTAAGGCTAGCTATTACCTCACCCAGGAAGCTGCAGTAGAAGTTTTACCCCAACTGGAAGCGCTGCTCAAAGAGCGAAACCTGGATGTGAAACTTGTTTATAGCAGCCGCAAAGACTTAGATATCTTGCCCCGCCACGGCGACAAAGGGGAAGCGATGGTATTTTTGCGGCAGGAATTAGGCATCCCCCCAACCCAGACGGTGGTCTGTGGAGACTCTGGGAACGACTGCGCTCTATTTCGCAATGGCGAAGAACGGGGCATTGTGGTCGGCAATGCCCGACCGGAGCTGCTGGAGTGGCACCACAATCATCCTTCTGCAAATCGTTACTTGGCTCAGGCCCACTGTGCCGGGGGTATTTTAGAAGGACTTCGATACTTCCAGTTGCTTTAACCCTGATGATTGGCTATCTTAAGGGCTTTGCTGTCGGGCTACAAACCGAAGGCAGTCGAACCATCCTGACCCTGGAAGTCAATCAGATTGGCTGTGACCTTCAGGTTCCGGCCCGAATTTTGGCGCAGTTACCGCCCCTAGAAGAAATCTGTCAACTCTTTACCCACCTGCAAGTCCGGGAGGATCAACTGGTTTTATTTGGCTTTGCTTCTCTAGCAGAGCGCGATTTATTTCGGCAATTGGTCCGGGTGAGTGGGGTGGGGCCCCAAATGGCCCTGGCGCTTTTGGATACCTTGGGGCTTCAGGAATTAGTCCAGGCAATTGTCACCAGTAACACTCGGGTGCTAGCCAAAACCCCTGGGGTGGGCACCAAAACTGCCGAGCGGCTGGCCTTGGAACTCAAAACAAAGTTGGCAGAATGGCGACAGCAGGCCGGATTGATCACGGCGCCCACCGCCTTTCCCACGGATGCAATTCAAGAAGATGTGGAAATGACCTTACTGGCCTTGGGATATACCAATGCCGAGGTGATGCAGGCTCTGCAAGCCGTGGGTCAAAATACCAGTTTGGCTAAAAATGCTGATCCAGAAGCCTGGATTCGAGCGGCGATCGCCTGGCTAAGTCAATAAAACAGGGTGCCCTTAGACACCCTGTTACTCAAATCAATCTATTCTCAAAATTAAAGCTGGGGGACGTACTGTTCCTTTTCAGGCACAGCAGTGTATTCAGCCATAATTTGCCGGAATTCTTCCCCATCAATAGTTTCTTTTTCAACCAGCAGATCCACCAGGCGATCCATTGCCGCCCGGTTGTCTCGCATTAGGCGAATGGCTTCTTCGTAGGCGTGCTGAATCAATTCCCGCACCTGGTCATCAATCCGAGCAGCGATTTCATCTGAGTATTCTGAGCGCGACATTAAATCTCGCCCCAGGAACACCTCACTGTTTTGATCTTCCAAGGACAAAGGACCAAGATCCGACATCCCAAACCGGGTCACCATCTGCCGGGCCATATTGGTCACCTGCTGCAGGTCATTGCTGGCCCCAGTGGTGACTTCAGAATCACCAAACACGACCTGTTCTGCGGCCCGACCTCCGAGGGCTCCGGTCATCCGGGCCATAATTTGGGAGCGGGAAATCAACGACTGGTCATCAGCAGGGGTAAACCAGGTCAACCCTTTGGCCTGACCCCGGGGAATCAGAGTAACTTTCTGGACTGGATCGTGCTCTTTGAGCAGGGTGCCGACGATCGCATGACCGACCTCGTGGTAAGCAATCAAGCGTTTGCTCTTACTATCTACTAAGGGTGTTCCTTCCATCCCAGCAATTACCCGGTCTACAGCATCGTCAATCTCTAGCATTGTGATTGCTTCTTTGCGGCGACGGGCGGTGAGAATCGCGGCTTCGTTGAGCAGATTGGCCAGATCAGCACCGGTAAACCCAGGAGTGCGGCGGGCAACCGCATTCAGGGACACTTCCGGGGCCAATTTTTTATTTCGGGCATGCACCCCAAGAATTTCTAGGCGGCCCTTAATATCCGGGGAATCAACCATAATCTGTCGATCAAATCGCCCTGGACGTAGCAGGGCAATATCCAAAACATCCGGGCGGTTAGTGGCAGCAATAATAATCACCCCGGCATTGCCCTCAAACCCGTCCATTTCGGTCAGCAACTGGTTCAGAGTTTGTTCTCGCTCATCATTACCACCGCCGATCCCAGCACCCCGCTGGCGACCCACGGCATCAATTTCATCGATAAAGATAATGCAGGGGGCATTCTCCTTGGCTTTTTTAAATAAATCCCGGACTCTGGAGGCACCCACCCCCACAAACATCTCTACAAACTCAGAGCCTGAGATGCTAAAGAAGGGAACCCCGGCTTCTCCGGCGATCGCTTTGGCGAGCAGCGTTTTGCCGGTTCCCGGTTGCCCCACCAGCAGCACCCCTTTAGGGATTTGGGCTCCGACGGCCGTAAACCGCTCCGGCTTTTTCAAGAAAGTAACGACTTCCTGCAGCTCTTCTTTGGCTTCCTCAATCCCAGCCACGTCGTCAAACATGACGCCGGTTTTAGCTTCCATTTGAAATCGGGCCTTTGACTTGCCAAAGTTGAGGGCTTGACCCGGACCACCGGGAACATTACTAGAGCGACGGAACAGGAAAAACAACCCACCAATCAGCAGGACTGGGAACAGCAAATTCCCCAGGAGACCCCAAATTGCCCCGTTATTACTGACCGGATGAACATCTAGATCCACATTTTCAGATCTAAGTTTGGCAATTAGCTTGGGGGCCGAACCAGGGAGATCCACCCGAACCCGCTGCACCTCACCGGTTAGATTTGGGTCAGCAGCTTCAATAATCGCCGTTCGGCCACCGTCGAAGAGATCAACCTTCTCAATCTGCCCAGCATCTAAGTATTCTAGGAAGCGACCGTAGGTCATCCGGCTATTCGCGGCGTTTTGGGAGACATTTGCCTGGGGAGAGGTCGTAGAGCCCTGCCAGAGAAAAAACCCAACCACGATTGCTGGAAGTGCCCATAGAAGAATGGTTTTCCAAGTAGTTTTCATAAGTGTGTTGCCTTTGGATACAGATCGAGCTGGGCGCGGTTCCACCAAGTTTAAATCACTGGGGCGCCGGAAGATTCTTACCTTAGTTCTATCAAATTGCCGTTAAAGCAAGTTGAGCTGCTGCCACCGAGAGGGCAAAAGAATCTTAATCAAATTTAACGTAATTCTCAGCTATCGGGCAACTAGATCTGAAGCTATCCCAGGAAGGGTTACGCCTGAAGCAGTCCACCAGCAAGGTCAGCAGGTCTATTCATTGCTCTCTAGCCAGTCAGAAAAGATTAATTAAGAGCTTAACTTAAAGCTGCCAGCCTAAAAATAGGGCCAGCCGACCCACAAGACGACCTCGCCAAGGACGGGCTTGCCAGTCTTGGAATGCCACCCGCTGGCCGTCGGCAAACCCAGATACAAAGAAGTGCTCAACTTTTTTGGCTAACTGGGGCTCGGAAACCGAAAGATGAAGTTCATCATTTTGGAAGAAACTCCGGGGATCAAAGTTAGCGCTGCCGGTACTCACCCAATGATCGTTAATCAGCACAACCTTGGCGTGCATCATACTGGGCTGGTACTCGTAGACCTCAATTCCGGCCCTTAGGAGGGAACCGTAAAGCTCGCGGGCCGCATAGTAAACAAATTTCTTGTCATTGTGGGGGCCAACTGTCAGAACCCGAACATCCCCACCGCGTTTTTTGGTCGTGATCAGGGCACTGCGCAGATTGGAATCAAGCACAAAGTAGGGACTGGCAATCCAGACCCGTTTGTCAGCGGCAAGGATACTGGCGTAAAAAAGAGTATTAATCGGTGAGACTCGGTAAGAGGAATCACTCGGGGTCACGAGTACAGTTGATCCTTGAGAGGGTTGGGTTTCTGGGGCTGGTTTCAGAAAGGAACTTCCGCCCATATAGATCCAGTGCTGCAAAAAAATCCCTTCTAGGGTGGTCACCACAGGTCCTTCAATTCGCACCTCGCAATCTAGCCAGGGAGCCACATCCCCAATTTTCTTCATCCCATCCCAATAGTCTGAGACGCCCATGCCCCCCACAAGCGCAGCTTTGCCATCCACAATTAATAATTTGCGATGGGTGCGAGCCAGGTAAGCCAGGGGAGCCTTCCAGTCAAACCGATGGAAGAACCTCACTTCTACCCCTGCCGCCCGCAGCCGCTGCCAGTATTTCTTCGGGAGGGTCAGAATGCCAAAATGATCGGCAATAAATCGAATCTTGACGCCAGCTTGGGCTTGGGCAGCTAAGGCAGCCGCAAACTCGTTTGCCCGACGACCTGGGGTCATGAAAAAGGTTTCAAAGTGAATCGTTTCCTGGGCCCCTCGGATCGCCTCCAGCCGAGCAGCATAGATTGCCTCCGGCTCAGCCCAAAAATCAGCGATCCGGGCTTGGGTGGGCAATGAGGTTGATAGGCCAGCAATGAAGGCGAAGTTAGGATCCTCTAACCCCGGAAACTCCTTCATTCTGTACTTGATTTTGTTGCGAAAGGTGCCACGCAGGTACAGGATCAGGAATACCAACAGCCCTAGAAGGACAAGCAGAATAGCCCCACCCCAGCCAATTGAGAGATCAAGATGCAACATTTCCAATCCTGCCTGCACACCATTAATTAATCCTGACAATACCTTGAAGTTGCCCGCCTAAAACAGTTCGGCGAGGATCACAATATCCTAGCGAGGGTAGGCAAACCCTTTAACCAGGATTTCTTGGCTTTCAACCCTGGAAGTGGTTTGAAAGGATTGGCTCTGGTAGGCTGAAGAAGCAAATTGTTGGTTTGGTTCCAACTTCATGCATCTACTATCAGGACCCCTTAGCGTTGAGCAAGTCAGTTTCGCGATCGCTGGGTTGCCAAAAACCCTCCAGGGGAGCAAGCTGGTCCAGTTGTCAGATTTTCACTACGATGGGCTGCTTCTGTCAGAAAAGCTTTTAGCCCAAATCATCGAAACCAGCAATCAGGTTGAACCCGATCTGGTGGTCTTAACGGGAGACTATGTTACCCATAATCCCACCCCCATCTATCAACTGGCACGCCGTCTCAAGCACCTACAAAGTCAAACTGGGATTTACGCAGTCCTGGGCAACCATGACCTGCATCTACCCCATTCGCGCCAGGAAGTTACCAAGGCACTCACGGATATTGGCATCCAGGTACTTTGGAATCAAGTCGCCTATCCCTTTGGACCTGGCTTGGCCCTGGTCGGGCTACCAGACTTTTGGTCCCCTGAATTTAATCCGGCAGCGGTCCTAGAGACCTTAGATCCAACCGTGCCCCGAATTGTCCTCTCCCACAATCCTGATAGTGCCGAGCCATTACAGGATTGGCGAGTTGATCTGCAACTTTCAGGACATACCCACGGCGGACAGGTTGTGATTCCAGGTCTAGGGACAGTTCCCACCTGGATTCACGCCTCCCGCGATCTAATTCCTAAATC
>JBGTDP010000376.1:0-5317 GCA_041748255.1 Thermosynechococcaceae cyanobacterium
GGCATGCGCTACTGGCATCCCTTTACCGAGGAAGCGATCTCCCGGATCAAGCGCGATCGCCCAGATAAGCTTGTGATTCTGCCCCTGTATCCCCAATTTTCAATCAGCACCAGTGGCTCCAGCTTTCGGTTACTAGAACAACTCTGGCAAGAAGATCCCGTTCTTAATCAAATTCCCTACACGGTGATTCCCTCCTGGTATGACCGTCCGGGTTATGTGCAAGCGATGGCGGACCTGATTGCCCAGGAGCTTGATCAGTTTGAGCAGCCCGATGCTGCTACGGTTTTCTTTAGTGCCCACGGCGTTCCCTTGAGCTATGTCGAAGAGGCTGGGGACCCCTATCAAGCCGAAATTGAAGAATGCACAGCCTTGATCATGGAGACCCTGCATCGTCCTAATTCCCATGTTTTGGCCTATCAAAGTCGGGTGGGGCCAGTGGAGTGGCTAAAGCCCTATACCGAGGAGATGATCGAGCAATTAGGAGAATCAGGGGTTGAGGACTTAGCCGTTGTCCCGATTAGCTTTATTTCTGAGCACATCGAAACCTTGCAGGAAATTGATATGGAGTATCGGGAGCTGGCAGAAGCATCCGGGATTCATCACTTTCGCCGGGTTCCGGCCCTGAATATGCACCCCACCTTTATCAACGATCTGGCTGAATTGGTGATTGAGGCGCTGCAGAAGCCTAGCTTGCAACTTGCAGAGGTGATGCACCCCCAAAAGCAGGTGAAGATGTATCCTCAGGAGCGTTGGGAGTGGGGATTGACCTTCGCTGCCGAGCGCTGGAATGGACGCCTGGCAATGATTGGTTTTATTGCCCTGCTGCTGGAGTTAGCGAGTGGACATGGGCCACTGCACTTTGTCGGCTTGCTGTGAAGCGAGCAGCAAAGCGCCAAGTTTTAAAGCTGAAGATCAGGGGAAAGCCACTTCTCCTAAGGGAACTGCTTGCTTGGCCCCAGTGACGGTGGGTAAGTTGCCTGGAATCTCCCGCTGTCGCCAATAGGCTAAAACGGCAAAGGCAATCGCTTCTTTATAGTCTGGGTTTAGCCCCACCTCACTGGTTGTCAGTAGAGGAATATTACCTAGGTGAACCTGCAGACGCTGCCGCAAGTAGGAATTCCGGCTCCCCCCTCCACACAGCAGCACCTGATCTGGCATTTGGGGCAAAAAGTTTTGATAGTTAAACACAATTGAAGCAGCTGTGAAGTCGCTTAGGGTTGCCAGCAGATCCGCTGGGGTGAGTTGATAAGTCGTAGCTGATTGCAAACAGGCTGCTAAATAGTCAGTACTAAACAGCTCTCGCCCTGTGGATTTAGGGGGAGGTTGACAAAAAAATTCCTGCTGCAGCCATTGAGTAACGAGTTCAGCGCAAGGGTGCCCGGAGGCTGCCCAGGCCCCATCTTTGTCATAGTGCTGAGTGCCCCCCGATAGCTTTTCAACTGCTAAATCCAATAAAACATTGCCAGGGCCGGTGTCCCAACCGACCACTCCCGTCCCTAACAGCTCTGTTGGCCGACGCGGCGGTAAGTAGGTTAGGTTGCCGATGCCGCCAATATTCTGGACGCAGCGACTTTTTTGGGGATGGCTGAGCAGGCAAACATCTGGCCGGGAAACCAGGGGCGCCCCTTGGCCCCCGGCGGCAATATCAGCCGCGCGAAAGTTACTAATGGTCGTCCTCCCCGTCCGGGAGGCAATGACTGCTCCTCGCCCCAGTTGCAGGCTGTAGCCTAATAGATCCTGACCAGGCGGTCGATGGTAAACCGTTTGACCGTGGGAGCCAATTAATTCCGCCGGGGGGTGCCCGGTTTGAATGTCGAGGGCAGCTTGGGCAAATTCCCCAGCGATCGCATCATCCAAGGCCGCCAGCTCAGCCATGGTGAGGATGCCACCGCCACAAACTGCCAGGATTTTCTCCCGTAACTGGGCGGGATAGGCATAGGTAGCTGCCGCCAGTAGCTGCACATTTAAATCATGCTCTGTACCCGCTACCTCCACTAGAGCGGCATCAATTCCATCTGTGGAGGTGCCACTCATTAGACCCACGATACGGACCATAGGGTTTGTTCCTTTCAAAGTTATATAAGTTATACAACCACTCAAAGACTTTCATTTTTGAACTGAGTACTGCTATTGTGGATTGATTTCGGGGAACGCTAATTATTAGTTTCTGCTATCGTCAGTTCATTCATGCAACCTTTTGGATAATCGGGTATGGGACAGTCAAATCGCAAACGCGCATTGATCACGGGGATTACCGGGCAAGATGGCTCCTATTTAACAGAACTGCTACTCAGCCAGGACTATGAAGTTCATGGTCTAATCCGACGGACCTCTACGTTTAACACTGATCGGATTGATCATGTCTATCAAGACCCTCACCTGGAGGAGGCTCAGCTATTTCTGCACTATGGGGACCTGACTGATGGCACAACCTTAGGGCGGATTTTAGAAGAAATTCAACCTCAAGAAATCTTTAACCTAGGGGCTCAGTCCCACGTACGGGTAAGTTTTGACTCTCCTGAGTACACCGTTGACACGGTAGCCATGGGCACGTTGCGCCTTTTAGAAGCAATTCGGGACTATCAGCAGCGCACTGGCATCGAAGTCCGGTTTTATCAAGCGGGCTCCTCAGAAATGTTTGGTTTGGTGCAGGAGGTGCCGCAGAAAGAAACCACCCCCTTTTATCCCCGCAGCCCCTACGCCTGCGCCAAGGTTTATGCCCACTGGCAAACCGTAAATTACCGGGAGTCCTACGATTTGTTTGCCTGTAACGGGATTCTGTTTAACCACGAGTCTCCTCGACGGGGGGAAACCTTTGTCACTCGCAAGATTACCCGAGCGATCGCCCGCATCGTTGCCGGGATGCAAAATAAACTTTACCTGGGGAATCTAGATGCCAAGCGGGACTGGGGCTATGCCAAAGACTATGTACGGGCAATGTGGCTGATGCTGCAGCAGGAGCAGCCCAATGACTACGTCGTGGCCACAGGGGAGACCCACTCAGTGCGAGAGTTTTTAGACCTGGCCTTTGGCTACGTCAATCTCAACTGGCAAGACTATGTTGAGTTTGACCAGCGCTATTTGCGGCCAACTGAGGTTGAGTTGTTGCTGGGGGATCCCACCCGAGCCCAGCAAAACCTAAACTGGCAGCCCTCAGTCAGCTTTGAGCAGTTGGTTCAGCTGATGGTTGAGGCTGATCTGCAACTTCATGGTCAAGCGTCACCCAACGGCCACAGTGCCAATGTGATTCACGACATTGCCTTTAATCGCCAAGCGACCGGCAGTCGCTTTTCTTCTTAACCTCCATGACCTCATTAAACCTTGAAGATAAAAAGATCCTGGTGACCGGAGGCGCAGGCTTTCTAGGTCGCCAGGTGATTGCGCAACTGATCCAGGCCGGGGCCAATCCAGGCAAGGTCACAGTCCCTCGCTCCCGAGACTGTGACCTGCGATCGCTAACCCACTGCCAGCAAGCGGTGACGCAACAGGATATTGTCATTCACCTGGCGGCCCATGTGGGCGGGATTGGCCTCAACCGGGAAAAACCAGCGGAGCTTTTCTATGACAACTTAATGATGGGAACGCAGCTGATCCACGCTGCCTACGAAGCCGGGGTTGAGAAGTTCACCTGTGTCGGCACGATCTGCGCCTATCCTAAATTTACTCCCGTTCCCTTTAAAGAAGATGATCTCTGGAATGGCTATCCAGAAGAAACCAATGCCCCCTACGGGATTGCCAAAAAGGCCCTGCTGGTACAACTGCAATCCTATCGACAGCAGTATGGGTTTAATGGGATTTACCTGCTGCCGGTCAATCTTTATGGTCCCGAAGACAACTTTGATCCCCGCAGTTCCCATGTGATTCCAGCCCTAATTCACAAGGTTCATGCGGCTCAGCAACAAGGCCAGAAACAATTGTCGGTTTGGGGAGATGGTAGCCCCACGCGGGAGTTTCTCTATTCAGAGGATGCGGCCCGAGGAATTGTCATGGGTACTCAGTTCTACAATGATTCTGAGCCGGTTAATCTCGGCACCGGTTATGAGATCTCAATCCGGGATCTGGTGGAGCTAGTCTGCGAACTGATGGGCTTTGACGGTGAGATTGTTTGGGAAACCAACCAGCCCAATGGTCAACCCCGGCGCTGTCTGGACACCGAGCGGGCCAAGCAAGCTTTTGGGTTTACGGCTCAGGTTGATTTCAAGCAGGGGCTAAAGAATACAATTGAATGGTACCGACAGCATCCTGAGTCTTGATCCAAGAGCCCCAAACCGCTAATAAGCGTACCCTGCGCCAAGAGTTACTGCAATTACGGCAGTCCATGCCCTCAAAGGTTTGGCGGCAAAAAAGTATTCAGCTTTGTGATCACCTACAAGCTTCGAGTTTATTTACCCAGGCTCGAACGGTGCTTGGCACCTTCAGCACTCGTCAAGAGCCGGATTTAAGTCCCCTCTTCAAAGCAGAATCAGATAAAGTTTGGGGGTTTCCCCGCTGTCAAGATCGTGGTCTAATCTGGCATGCTTGGTCCTCAGAAGATCCCCTGCAAGTTGGGGCTTACGGGATTCAAGAGCCTCACCCAGAGTTGCCAATTTTATCCCCGGAAGCGGTGGATTTGATCTTAGTGCCAGCGATCGCCTGTGATTTGCAGGGCTATCGCCTCGGCTACGGGGGCGGCTTTTATGATCGGTTACTGAGTCACCCGGCCTGGCAAGCTAAACCCACCATTGGGATTGTGTTTGAATCCGCCCGCCTGGCAGCTCTCCCCGTCGATCCTTGGGATCAACCCCTAGGAATGGTTTGCACAGAAGCAGGCTTGTTTGGTTCTGGGGCAAAGCCAGGTTCAAAAGCCTGAACAATACATTCCTGAACAATAGATTAAAGACCATCGATGGGATTCATTTAGAATTAGGGAAAGCCTGCGATCGCGGACAGATACTATGACTGCAATCAGCCTTAACTTAGCGCCATTGCTGCCCAAACTTACCCATGAGCAGTTCTATCACCTCTGTGTCGCCAATAAAGATGTGGCGATGGAGCGCAGTCCCCAAGGAGAACTGATCATTATGTCCCCGGTTGGTGGTGAGAGTGGAATAGGAGAAGCAGACTACATTACTGATCTCAACCTCTGGAATCGACAATCTCGGTCAGGCTTGGTATTTAGCTCCTCTACAGTCTTCAGTCTTCCTGGCGGAGGCGATCGCTCTCCCGATGCGGCTTGGGTCAAGCTTGAGCGATGGAATGCCCTCACCCCTGAGCAGCGCAAAAAATTTCCGCCACTATGTCCTGACTTTGTGATTGAACTGAGGTCCGAAAGCGATCG
>JBGTDP010000377.1:0-2933 GCA_041748255.1 Thermosynechococcaceae cyanobacterium
AGAGGAGTCAGACTTTTTTCGGGAGTGCGATCGCCGGATCATGGCAACGGACACACCTGAATATCACCTTGTTGAACCCCTTCGCCAAGCCAATGGTGAGCAGCGGTGGCTAGACACCAGTAAGATTCCTCTCCACGATGCAAACGGCAAGGTTACCGGGATTTTAGTCTGTTTCGAAGACATTACTGAGCGTCGGCAAATCGAGATCGCCCTTCAGGAGAGCGAAACCAAGTATCGATCGGTGGTAGATAATCTTAAAGAAGTGGTTTTTCAGACAGACGCTGCTGGTCTATGGACCTTTCTCAACCCGGCCTGGTCAGAGATTACTGGCTTCAGCCTGGAAGAGAGCCTGGGCAACAACCTCTTAGACTATATTCACGCTGAAGATCGCCAACGGAATCAGGACCTTTTTCAACCCCTGATCGAGGGTCAAAAAGATAATTGTCGCCATGAGATTCGCTATCTAACCAAGCAAGGCGGGTTTCGCTGGATTGAGGTCTTTGCCCGTCTACCCCTAGCAACCGATGACTCGCTAGTGGGAATGTCTGGAACCCTCTATGACATTACCGATCGCAAGCAGGTAGAAGAGCAGCTCTCAAAATTAGCCTCTTTAGATAGCC
The DNA here is from genome assembly GCA_041748255.1 of Thermosynechococcaceae cyanobacterium. Taxonomy (GTDB): domain Bacteria; phylum Cyanobacteriota; class Cyanobacteriia; order Thermosynechococcales; family Thermosynechococcaceae; genus JBGTDP01. The sequence goes on from JBGTDP010000377.1 coordinate 621, forward strand.
TGACCCAAATGGCAAACCGGCGGCGGTTTGATCAACACCTCACCCAGGAATGGCAAAGAATGAGTCGAGATCAAACGCCACTCTCGTTGATCTTGGGCGATATTGACTTCTTTAAAGCCTATAACGACACCTACGGCCACCCAGCAGGGGACCAATGTTTGCAACAGGTTGCCAAAGCAATTGATTTAGCTGCCACTCGCCCTGGCGATTTAGTCGCCCGCTATGGCGGTGAGGAATTTGTTGTCATTTTGCCGAATACACCCCCCGAAGGGGCACTCCAAGTTGCAGAGGAGATTCAATCCAATCTCAGAGACCTAGAGATTGTTCACAGTGATTCCCGTGTTGGTTCCTACGTCACCTTAAGCCTGGGGGTTGCCAGCACGATTCCCTCTCCTGAGTCAACTTCGGGAATGCTGATTGCCACTGCCGATGAAGCCCTTTATGAAGCTAAAGCCGCAGGGCGCAACAAAATACACGTTGCCAAGCCCTCTGGGCAAACAGCAATGATCTAATCCTCATTCAAAAAGGGTTTCTATACATTCCTCAAATCAGACTCCCTGGCCCCCTTAATCAGCGAGGTGCCGGAAGCGATCAGATCTGATGGATAGCAGCTAAAAAAGAAAGCCTGGACCTACTCGCTTTGAATTTAAGCAGCATGGTTCAAAATCAGGGGTGGCAATACTTTCCTGCTTTTAGCCTTGTCTACGTCTTCTTTCCACCCCAATGCCGCAGTGTAGGCTTCCCGGTAAGGAGAATAGTATCTCAGATCCTGGCCGGTCTGGATGTGGGTATTGCGGACGGGGAGTTCGACGTAGTGGGATAGTTTCCACGGCTCCCATCGCTCGACTGGTAAGTAAAAAAAGCGGACGTTCGAGGCACCCGTTTCAAATCTGGACTGAGACAGAATTTGCAAAACCGTGGGGTCAATGATCTGACCCTCAAACTCCACCCATCCATGAATAATGGGTGAGGCTTGCCCATAGCTATGGACACTGACCCCCTGAATATACATTGCCTCTTTAAGCGTATCTGCAACTTTTAAAGCTGTAGAGAAGCTGTGCCGCATGTAATTGGCACAGTTCCCCAGACGATCAGTCCTAAAGAACTGATTGCTCAGGTTAATATTTAATTCCACCGGTCCCCCCATTTATATCTAGTTCTAGATTCTAGAATTTGGATAAATTACCCAAACCCTCAAGCCCCCGTTCCTTCGTTCTTTTAGGATTATAACCCAGTCTTCCTGGAAGAGAAGTGCATTTGATGCTATCAAATCCAAGTAATTGCGCTCGCCTAGACGTACTCTCGCTGGGTGAGGCACACTCAGATCCTGTGTTCAAAACCGGTTGGGATATCAGTCTAGAGCTTAGTTTGAGATCCTATACTCCCTCGGGCATGGCTACGCTAACGATGACTAAGAATATCCTTGAGGGCTGCTTCTACCCTTGGATGTTGATAGCTAAACCCAGCCGCTTGGGTTTGCTTTGGCAAAACTTCTTGCCCTTCTAAAATCACCTTGGCGGCATCTCCCAGGAGTAACTCCAGGGCAAACCCCGGCACCGGCAACCAGGAGGGGCGATGCAGCGCCTCCCCAAGGGCTTGGCAAAACTGGGTCATCCGCACCGGATCAGGAGCAGTAGCATTGAGTACCCCTTCGACCTGCGAGTGAGTGAGGGCATAAACAATCAGATCAACTAAATCTTCACGGTGAATCCAAGACAACCACTGGCGACCGCTACCAATTGGGCCACCGGCAAAAAACTCAAACGGCGGCAGCATCTGAGCGATCGCGCCTCCCATCCCCAAGACAATCCCAAACCGAAGAATCACTAGCCGAGTTCCCAGTTCTTTAACCTTCTGGGCTTCGGCTTCCCAGGTTTGGCAAACTTGAGCTAGGAAGTCATTCCCTGCTGGGCTAGTTTCATCAAAGGTGGCGGTCTCACTGGTGCCGTAATAACCCACTGCGGAGGCGTTAACCAACACTGAGGGCTTAGGGTCTGCTTGAGAGATCGCCTCGATCAGCTTTTGCGTCCCTAGCTGACGGCTGGCTAAAATTTCTTGCTTGCGAGCCGGAGTCCACCGGGCGCCAATCAAGGGTTCTCCGGCCAGATTCACCACCCCATCGCAGCCAGAAAGCGCTTTTTGCCACTCTCCGGATGCTTTGGGCGTATAGGCAACCCCTTTTAGATCTGGAAATTGCCCTGGGGGAAACACCTGCTCTAGCTTGGTCAAATTCCGAGACAGGGCGATGATCTGATGCCCCTCTGCCTGAAGTCGATTGACCAGTCGGCTCCCCACAAATCCGGTGGCACCGGT
>JBGTDP010000378.1:0-2384 GCA_041748255.1 Thermosynechococcaceae cyanobacterium
ACGCTGCCAGCGCTCAGGAGTAGCCCCTCAGCACTGGCAGCGGCGGCGGTGCGAATTAAACTGCCTAGATTACCGGGATCTTGAAGGGTTTCTAAAACTAAACCCAGATTAGTAAAAGCAAGTGAGGCTAAATGGGATTGACGAGAAATAGCTGTGGCAACAACGCCATCCGGCTGGACTGTAGTTGCAATTGCCTGCAGGACTTCTGAGCTAACCTGCTCCACGTGAGTTGCCTGCTGGTGGAGTTGTCCTAAGAGGTTTGGCTGTTTTTGTCCCCAAGCTAAGGTGTAACAGACCGTGTCTATGGGCCAGTATGCCAGGCAAGCCTGTTCTAATAGGTGGGTGCCCTCTAGCAAAAAAAGCTGCTGCGATCGCCGCTGCTTTGCTTGGTGCAGCTTGCGAATTTGTTTGATCAAAGGATTTTGCAGGCTAGAGAGCATTGCTGTTTCCCCAACCCACCTGCCTTTTAAGTTAAAACCAAAATGCGGAACCCGGGACTTGAACCCGGAAGTCTTTGCAGACACTAGAACCTGAATCTAGCGCGTCTACCAATTCCGCCAGTTCCGCACGATCTGTTATTCAACACCGCGATTTACCATCTTCCGGTAATTGGGGTGATCCGTCAACTCTCTATCAATTATAAATATTCAAGCCTATAACTGTATAAGAAAGCATGAATATCCGTAATTGAGCCTAAAATTATTTCTAATCCTTAGAAATTTCTAGTTTCAGGTAAAATCAAACAAATTCCCAGCTTACAATCGGCTTAAGTCTAGGAGGACAGGAAAATTAACCCATCTCATTCAGCCCAAAATGGTACGCCTCAAGCTAACCAGCCTGTGCTTCAAATCCGGGGAAAGCATCCTCTTAGGGGTCATGCTCCGATCAGTGGGGCAAAAAACTCAGCTCTGGTCCTAATGACTGGCTCCATTCTCTCCTCTGAAGGGTGTCGTTTGGGTAATGTCCCTTCCTTAATGGATATTTCTCGAATGGGAGAAATATTATCAGCACTGGGGATAAAACTGCAAAAATCGGGTAATGCCCTAGAGATTGATTCGAGCCAGATCACCCAATCAAAAGCCCCCTACGAGTTGGTGAGTCAGCTCCGGGCAAGCTTTTTTGCCATTGGACCCCTTTTGGCCCGCTTGGGGGTTGCCAAGGTGCCGCTACCGGGGGGGTGTGCGATCGGGGCTCGTCCGGTTGAACTTCACGTTCGGGGTCTGCAAGCAATGGGCGCAGATGTTCAGATTGAGCATGGGGTCGTCCATGCCTATACCCGCAAACTTCAGGGGGCCAAAATTTATCTAGATTATCCCAGCGTCGGGGCGACAGAAACTTTAATGATGGCAGCAACCTTAGCAGAGGGGGAAACAATTCTAGAAAATGCTGCCAGGGAGCCGGAAGTTGTTGATCTGGCAAACTTTTGTCGGGCGATGGGGGCCAAAATTCGCGGGGCGGGGACTGACACAATTATGGTAGAGGGTGTCCCTAAGCTTCATTGGGCTGATTATGACATTATCCCGGATCGGATTGAGGCTGGAACCTTTTTGGTGGCAGGGGCAATTACCCGCTCTGAGATTAGTCTGTCGCCGGTGATTCCAGAGCATTTGGTCGCCGTGATTGCCAAGCTGGAGGCGATTGGAGCCAGGATTGTCCCAGAAGGCCCCAGAGGGTTACGGATTATTCCCGGAGATCTTCATTCTGGAATTGACATTGAAACCCTTCCCCATCCAGGCTTTCCCACGGATATGCAGGCGTTATTTATGGCCCTGCTGACATTATGTGAGGGCAACAGCGTGATTACCGAGACAGTGTTTGAAAATCGGTTAGGCCATGTGTTTGAGTTAAACCGGATGGGCGCTGACATCCGAGTTAAGGGAAATCATGCTGTGATTCGAGGCGTTCCGGCTTTATCCGGGGCTCCGGTCGTGGCTACTGACCTACGGGCTTCAGCAGCCCTGGTGGTTGCGGCCCTAGCAGCAGACGGAGAAACCACGATTCAAGGGCTCCATCACCTGGATCGGGGCTACGAAAATCTGGAACAAAAATTTCTGGGGCTGGGTGCTCAATTACAGCGTATTCCAGCTCAGGGAAACTTGCCCTCAGTCTCCCAGCCGCTGGTTCCTGCCCAAGAAGTCTAGATTGACCTGACAATTTCCTAGATATACTGAAAAAACAGAGATTGCAAGCTAGGTGTGGCTGTGATAGCTATCGGTCTTGTCCTTTGATAACTTTTTTCTAGTGGAATTGGGTTCGATGTCCTCAAAGCATGTTTTGGTGGGTCTGAAGGCAGATCGATTTCGGCATCCATTGGATCTGGAAGCAACGGCTGCCCTAAAGCAACTTCCTGGCCTTGATTTGATCATCAGAAACTTGCTGGGGCC
>JBGTDP010000379.1:0-6438 GCA_041748255.1 Thermosynechococcaceae cyanobacterium
TCCTATCGTCTCGCTTTTGGGGTGTAGAGCTTTCGAGATTAGCAAAATTTAGGCTTTAATATCGAAAGTATGGTTTCAAGCCTGATTAGTCGTTGGCGATCGCAAACATGACCGCAGCTCAGGATTCTCTACCCCTGCACATCACCATCTCCGAAAAGCTACGGGAGCAGATCTTTGAGGGTTGCTATCAGCCGGGGGAAGCCTTACCCAGTGAGCATCAGTTAATGGCGCAGTTTGCCGTGAGTCGAATAACTGTGCGGCGGGCGATTGCCAATCTAGCGCATCAGGGACTGGTCATCTCTCATCAAGGCAAAGGGGTATTTGTTAAAGAGCAGCGTAAAGTTACTCGTTCTCTTTCCAATCCATTAAAGTTCTTTGATCAAGATATGGCCCAGCAGGGGGTCGTCAGTTCTATCCGCAGTCTTCAGTTTCAGGTGGTGGAACCCTCTTTTGATGTGCGGCAGAAGCTAAAGCTGCCTAGGCGCCAGCGCCAAGTTTACTGCCAGAAAAAAATCATCCTGACCGATCAGGTTCCCGTTGCTTTAGATACAACTTATCTTCTGCAAGATATCGGCCAAACCTTTGCCAAGGAATTGCAATCGAGTTTGATCTATCCCACCCTGGATCGGAATGGAATTTCAATTGAGCGGGTAGAAGCCAGGCTGGAGTGCACCCATGCCACCCATGAAATCAGTGAACATTTAGAAATTGCTCTAGGCGCTCCTTTACTGGTGAACTGCTACACCGCTTATACAAAAAAGAATCAACCAATAATCTGTGGCGAAACGGTCTCCAGAGCAGATCGACTTTGCTACTCCGTTGTGTTGACAAAAAGTGGCACCGGATCTGCGATCGCCTAAAAAGGAGTAATTGAATACACAATCCTTCTGAACCACTTGTTATAACTAGTTGTGCCCAGACGGATGTAAAAATTTTTAGTGTCGCTGGGTTTAGGAGGCAATTTTGTGTGGGGTTGCAGGCATTCTGTTTCGAGATCCAGCGCTACACCAGCAGCTGGCGACGAATTTACTAGCCTTGATTCAGCCCCTGGAAACCCGTGGCCCTGATTCCTGCGGGGTTGCCCTCTATCGTTCTGGGGTGGCGGCAGAAAAAAGCCCTCAACTGAAGCTATTGTTACGCCAGGAAGAAAGCACTCCTTGGGAGGAGGTGAATCTTTGGTTAAGCCAGTTTGCCTCAATTTATAGCTATCAAGTCACGGCGGATGTGCAGCAGCTAATTCTAAATTTGTCAGATCATCCTTCGATTAATCCTGAGGGGTTTCAGCAGCAGTTAGCAGCTAGATTTCCCTCCCTGCACTGCCTGAGTATGGGGCAAGCACTGGAAATCTACAAACACGTTGGCTCCGTAGCCTCCCTCGCTGAGAAATATAGACTCCATGGTTTCGCTGGTAGCCATGGCATGGGTCACACCCGAATGGCCACTGAATCGGTGGTCAATACTAACCACTGCCATCCCTTTACGGCTAGTCCCGACTTGTCGATTGTCCACAACGGCCAAATTTCAAACTACTACAAACTGCGCTACTGGTTAGAGCAAAAAGGGGCAATATTTACGACCCAAAATGATTCAGAAGTCATCGCCCGCTATATCCGTTATCACCAGTTACAAGGGAAAACTATAGAAGCAATACTGCCCCAAGTGTTGGATGACATTGATGGCACGTATACGGTTGTGATTGCCACAAAAAACCAAATGGCCCTGGTCCGGGATAAGTTTGCCGCTAAACCCGCTGTGATTTATGAGTCGGCGGGAATCGTGGCGATCGCCTCTGAATACCGGGCTCTCCTGAATCTGCCCCATGACTCCAGCGCCACTATCCGGGAGCCGGATGCAGCAGAGATTAATATTTGGACCTTGGCTGATTACCAGATTCAAGCCCCAGCCTCTTTGCCTCTTCCGGTAATGACCTAGAACATGCTCAAATCTCCCGCCTCACCAGTACAAATTGACTGTTCCCAGTTAAGTACTCGCGAGATTAATCAAGCCCTAAAAGCCTATGCCCACGGTGGAGCTAGAGCAGTTGACTTGTTTAACCTTGCCGGAGAGCATAATCTGGTTGTGGGGTTAACTCAACCGATCCAGGTTCGCTTACACGGACCAGTGGGTTACTACTGCGGCGGGCTTTGTGAAGCAGTGCAGATTGAAATCCTGGGTTCCTGTGGATGGTCCCTAGGCGAAAATCTGATGTCTGGTCAAATTATCGTCCGGGGCAACGCCTCTGCCAATGCCGCAGCCTCGGCTAGGGGCGGAAAAATTTGCATTTTTGGCAGCGCCGGACCGCGAGCAGGTATCTCACTTAAAGGTGCCACGCTAATTGTCACTGGCAATGTCGGTCACAGCAGCGCTTTTATGATGCAGCAGGGCCGGATGATTGTCTGTGGAAACGCTGGGGCTAATTTGGGAGATTCTCTCTACGACGGTGAGATTTTTGTCGGAGGCCAAATTGATTCCCTGGGGGCGGATGCTCACTTAGACCCAATCACACCGCTAGACTGGCAGATACTTAATCAAGAGCTAAGCCCATGGGGCATTGTCCCTGAAGATTACGACTTTAAAAAAGTTGTTTGCGCCCAAGAACTTTATCACTTTAAAGCTAGAGATTTTGCTAAATGGAAAGACGCGTCCTAAATACTAGCCGCACATTTACCCCCGAAGCCATTGCTGCAATCCAAGAGCGAGCCGAGCTGGGTCGTTACCCGATTCGAGGCTTTGGGGCGCTTCGCAATGTTCCCCGGTTTGATGACCTCGTCTTTCTGAGTGCCTCCTTGACACGCTTTCCCCTGGAAGGCTATCGAGAAAGCTGTGAGACTAAAACGATCCTAGGCACTCGTCATGCCAAGCGTCCAATGGAATTGGCAATTCCAATTACAATTGCTGGGATGAGCTTTGGGGCCCTCTCCCACAATGCCAAAGTGGCCCTGGGGCAAGCCGCCACCTGGATGGGCACCTCTACAACCACCGGTGACGGGGGGATGTTGCCAGCTGAACGCCAGGCGTCTGCCAAGTTGGTCTACCAGTGTCTGCCCTCCCGGTACGGGTTTAGTCCTCAGGATCTGCGCCAGGCAGATGCCCTAGAAATTGTTGTGGGCCAAGGGGCCAAGCCCGGTGGGGGTGGGTTATTGCTGGGCCAGAAGGTTAGCTCGGTGGTCGCGGGGATGCGAACTTTGCCTGAAGGGGTTGATCAGCGATCGCCCTGCCGTCACCCTGACTGGACAGGTCCCGATGACCTGCGGATCAAGATTGAGGAACTGCGTGAGGCTACAGACTGGGAGATCCCGATTTATGTCAAGTTAGGAGCCACCCGGGTCAAAGATGATCTCAAACTGGCGCTCAAGGCCGGGGCGGATGTGATTGTCCTGGATGGCATGGAAGGCGGCACAGCCGCGACTCAAAGTGTTTTTCAAGAAAATGTCGGCATCCCTACCCTGCCAGCCCTAACTCAGGCTGTTGAAGCCCTCAAGGAAAGTGGTGAATATGGGAAGGTTCAGTTAGTCATTTCCGGCGGCATCCGTTCTGGGGCAGATGTTGCCAAAGCGCTGGCCTTGGGCGCTGATGCTGTCAGTATCGGCACCGCCAGCTTAATTGCCATGGGCTGCAACAAACCGATCTATATTGAGGACTATCAGAAATTAGGGGCCGAGCCCTACCACTGCCACCACTGCCACACCGGGCTCTGCCCCGTTGGAATCACGACCCAAGACCCAGACTTGATGGCTCGATTACCGATTGAGGAGGCGACTACCCAGGTCGCCAACTACCTGCAGGCAATGGTGATGGAAGTCCAAAGCCTGGCCCGTGCCTGTGGCAAATCGAATGTTCACAACCTGGAACGAGAAGACTTGGTGGCCTTAACTCTAGAGGCTTCAGCCATGGCCAAGCTGCCCTTGGCAGGAACAGATTTTGTCATGGGCCAGTAGTGATCAACACAGAAAATTTCAAGCAATCTGGAGATGATAGTCTCACCAGGAGATGGTGGGATTCATCCACCATCTAACCCTTTGCAGATGGGAGGTTAAGCCAATGCCTGAGGTTCTATTTAAGGTTGACCTCACCAAGTCGATCAACGAGCAGGAACTTCCAGGGCACAATCGCTGGCATCCTGAGATTCCAGCAGTGGCCTCGGTTAACCCAGGGGATGTGTTTCGGATTGAGTGCAAAGACTGGACCGATGGTCAGATTCAAAATAACGATAACCCCGATGATGTTCGGGATGTGGACCTGACGGTGGTTCATGTCCTCAGTGGCCCCATTCATGTCAATGGTGCTCAGCCGGGGGATATTTTGGTGGTGGACCTGCTGGATATTGGGGCGCTGCCGGGGGATGAGTGGGGATTTACTGGCATCTTTGCCCAGGAAAATGGCGGCGGCTTTCTGACAGATCACTATCCCCAGGCGGCCAAGGCGATTTGGGATCTCCAAGGCATCTATACTCAGTCCCGCCACATCCCCGGGGTTCGTTTTGCTGGGATTACTCACCCGGGATTGATTGGCTGTGCCCCTTCGGCTGAACTCTTGGCCGAGTGGAACCGCCGGGAAACGGAGCTGGTCAAAACCAGTCCTGAGCGGCGAACCTATGGCTCTGGCTTGTCAGGGGGGGAGCCGGTATTGGCTGCCCTGCCCAACCCCCAGAATGCGGTATTGGGGAAACTTTCTCCTGCGGAGTACGATCGCGTGGCCGCCGAAGCCGCCCGCACCGTTCCCCCTCGGGAGCACGGCGGCAACTGTGACATCAAGAACCTGTCTCGGGGGTCGCGAATTTACTTCCCGGTCTACGTTGAAGGAGCCAAACTTTCAATGGGGGATATTCACTTCTCCCAAGGAGATGGGGAGATCTCCTTTTGCGGGGCGATTGAGATGTCTGGCTACCTTGACCTGCACGTGGACATCATCAAGGGAGGGGTGGAAAAGTACAGCCTGGTAAACCCGATCTTTAAACCAGGTCCGGTGGAACCCCGATATTCAGAGTACCTGGTCTTTGAGGGCATCTCCGTAGATGAGTTTAGCGGCAAGCAGTACTACCTTGATGCCCACATTGCCTATCGGCGGGCCTGCTTAAATGCGATCGAGTACCTGAAAAAGTTTGGCTTCACCGGCGAGCAAGCCTATTTGCTCCTCAGTTGTGCCCCTGTAGAGGGGCGGATTAGTGGAATCGTGGATGTGCCTAATGCCTGCTGTACCCTGGCCCTTCCTACCGAGATCTTTGATCAGAATATCTTGCCAGTCTAGGGGTCAGGTTTTGAGTTTCAAAGAAATATAGGCTTGAAGCTCTTATCTGATATCTCCTCCAATCCTCAGCTCAAGGTGACTCCCTATGCCCCTCTACGACTTTGACTGCCCTACCTGTGGTTCGTTTGAAAAGCTGCGGACCTTAGCCCAAAGGGAGCAGCCCCTGGCTTGTCCTAGCTGTGGTGCGATCACTAAACGCATCTTTGCTCCTTCGGGATTCTGCCTCAGCGCCAGCTTGCGGCTGCGGGACAATTCCAATACCGAGCCCCAGCGACTGAAGCGGGACAAGGAACCCTCGGCTTCCCGTTTACACACCTATCCTCAAGGTCGTCCTTGGATGATTGGTCATTAAACTTTGTGCAAAACTCCAGCAACTGCCTCAGCAAATCACCCGAAAGGTTAAATTAATCCGCCCAGGAACGGGACGTTTAGTTTTAGGAATCTGATGCTGCCAGTAGTGTTGGGTTGTCCCTTGCATCAGCAAGAAACTGCCAGGGGTTAATTCCAGTTGATGCTTCAAGGCTTTCTCAAATCGATGCCGGAGCATAAACCGTCGAGTTCCGCCCAAGCTCAGAGAACCGATGACTGGATTTTGCCCCAGCTCTGGTTCATCATCACTGTGCCAGCCCATGCTGTCGCTACCATCCCGGTAAAGATTGAGTAACACGCTGTTGAACCCTACATCTGAAATCGCTTGTACCTTTCGCTTTAGATCCAGCAGTGTGGGAGTCCAGGGTTTAGGATTCATCGTCAGCCCAGAGTAGGTGTAGGATTTCCCAAAATCACCATGCCAAGCGGTTAATCGAGGCTGAAGCAGCGATCGCCCATAAATCGTAATCTGGTCCTGTCGCCAGCCAATTGTTTGGATCAATTGGTCAAGCAGTCTATTGCTATCTTGCTGATTTAAAAAAGCCGGATAGAACATAAGAGTTCTTGCAAAAGGTCAGCATGGCAGAGGCAATTCATAGTTGTAGAGCCCAGCAATCAAGTTGAAGCGCAAGGCAAAACGCCTGTGGCGATTGCGATAGCGCTCCGATAGAATTCGAAACCGCTTACTAACCAGAGCACGAAGTAGTTAACGGTTCAAGCGGCAGCATAAGCAACATGTTTTTCTCGGAAATAGTTCTGGATGATGTGTGGGTAGCGCTGAGTGCTCCGTAGGTAGGAGCGCAGGTTGTCCATCATCTGGGC
>JBGTDP010000380.1:0-9515 GCA_041748255.1 Thermosynechococcaceae cyanobacterium
TATCGACCAAAACAGGAACCTGAAGTGTTAGATGAGCCAAATGAAGTTGTTCCGATACCATCGTTTGCAAGTGAGCTACAGCTTACGACTAAAGATCTGTTTGCTTGGTTGTTGGAGTAAATAAATATTGAGTAATTGACAACCAGCTAACCTTTCGCTGCAACGGACTGTATCAAGACCTTGGTGACGTTCCAAAAGTTACTTGCCGCCGTTGAACTTCACCTTTATCAAGTCATTAAGGCACACCACACCGTTAAAAAAATCATTCGGATGTGGAGCCACTACGAGTAAAATAAACGGTCTTAGGAGGTCAGGACAAGATCACGATGACCGTTAGCAGTATCGCTGCCTTATTTGGAACCCTGTTTATTCTTGCTGTTGCCCCTGGCCCCAGTGATTTTGCTGTGGTGGCTAGGTCGATTGCCTCTGGATTCAAGCAAAGCCTGTTTATGGTCGGCGGAATTGTGGCTGCCGACTTTTTATTCATTCTATTGGCGATCTATGGCCTCGCTGAAGTTGCCGAATCGATGGATCGCCTGTTTGTATTCGTAAAATACGCCTGCGGGGCCTATCTTATTTGGTTGGGAGTCAGCTTGTTGAGGTTGCGGGCAGTTGCCAGTGTTCCAGAGACTAGGAAAGTTTCCGGTTATTCCAGTTTCTTGGGTGGTCTGCTGATCACTTTAGGAGACCCAAAAGCCATATTGTTTTATATGGGGCTGTTCCCGGCTTTTGTGGATTTATCAACTGTATCTGTCGCCGATACAGTCATTATTATGCTTGTTGTCACTTTGGTTGTTGGTGGGGTCAAGGCCCTCTACGCCTACCTCGCAGATCGAGCCAAGCTGCTATTTGAAAACGCCAGGATCAGAAGGAAATTGGATATTGCGGCTGGGGTCGTCCTGATTTCTACTGGACTGTTTCTCCTAATTAGCGGACTAGCCGATCACCTCTGAGCATAAGTCTCTAGTGAGTATAGCCTCGCTGATCGCTCCACTTTGCTGGCTACCGGCGGCAAATAAGCTAGATTGTTAGAAGGGTTATCCAGTAAGTTCTTACACGGCAGAAGATTGGCTGATTGACTCTGCGGTGCAAAGGCGCTCAATAACCTGATCAGCGGTGATCAAGCGTTTCAAGACCACTTGACCGATCGCTTGGGCGGCAGGATTGGCCTGATCGGTGGGTTTAACTTCGACCATTAGGACTGCTTCTTCCACCTGATAGAGCCACAGCTTTTCAGCCTGCTCCAGAATCGACAGGTGGGTGCAGTCAATGTGGGGCCTGCGCCGCCAACTTTTTTCGTTCCACAGTCCTCCTAGTTCCCAGGCTCTGCCAACGGTCCATCCATCAGAGAGAAAAAAGTATTTCACTAACTTTATTTCTTTACGTGTTAGAGCACAGCACCGATTAACCCACTTTGCAGCAGCGGCATCTAGCCAGCCAATGCCAGATCTTTTAGAGAGTACTGCTTCAATCAACCTCTGGCAAGGGATTTTCAGCTTGGATTTGGTCTAGAAGCACTTGCAATTTAAGGCGAGCAATATAGGGCCAGCCGCCTTGGGCTTCGATATCTCGCAACAATGCATATAGACCCTGGCGATTGTTTGGCAAGGCGGCTTGAAAGAAATCGTCACGAATTGCTTGATGCAGTTTCTCTATTTCTCGCAGTAAACTTAAAAGTACCAGTGCATCCTCTTTCTGGGTCTGTGCCAGGGTATACATTCTGCTAGTAAGCTGTTGCATTTCAGATGCTTGATAATCCTGGCTACCACTGTTCATACTGCTGGCCAACTTCAATCTCGTTAAAACCTTAATTAGTATAAGAGCAAACCCGAGCCGCCTCTGGGCGCAAAGCTCTGATGATCAGCAGATGACTAAATCTTGCTGAACTTGATTCTTATCAGTAAAGTGGCGGCACCGCCGTGTAAAATGCTCTATGAGAGAGCGAATCGGTTGTAGAAGGTGTTACCAATCTTCTTTAAGCTTGGCGCAGTGGTTCAACCGAATTTGCTTAGATTGGGTTTGCAAGTGATCTAGTCAGTCCCTGGGAAGGGGTGCAATTTTAATAGAGGTTTTACCGAGGACCAAGTAACCCACTCAAGTTTATCCGCTCTCTTTGCTTAATTAGTTCCGCTAGAATCTAAACTTTCACGTCAGACTGACAGAATTTTTTATATTTTGATTTGAGGTTGACCATGAGATTTCGCGCTTTGATTGTTGCACTCTTTGCTCTTTGCTTGGGTGTACTGTCTTTCAGCGGCAGCGCGTTGGCTGCTGATCGATCTTCTTTAACCTATGACCAGATTGTGGGCACAGGCCTTGCCAACACCTGCCCAAAGTTGGGAGAGACCACCCGAGGCTCATTGGCAATTGACGCTGATCAGATCTATCAGTTAACTGACATGTGCATGCAACCGATCACCTTTTTGGTCAAAGAGGAGCCGGTAAATAGGCGTCAAGAAGCAGAATTTATTCCGACCAAATTGGTGACCAGAGCCACCACCTCCCTGGATGCGATTCAGGGCAGTGTCAAGCCCAACTCAGACGGGAGCTTAACCTTCTTTGAAGAGGATGGGATTGATTTTCAAGCAATCACGGTGCAACTGCCAGGGGGTGAGCGAGTTCCCTTCCTGTTTACGGTTAAAGACTTGGTTGCGACCACGCAGCCTAATATGAACAACATTAATGCCTCAACTGATTTTGAAGGTGAGTTTATAGTTCCCCCCTATCGGACATCTAACTTCCTTGACCCCAAAGGGCGCGGTTTAACCGCTGGCTATGACACTTCAGTCGGTCTGGTTGCCGGTGGAGACACCGAAAACCTCCTGCGGGAAAATATCAAGAACTTTGAACTAAGTAAGGGCAATATTTCCCTCCAGGTGGCTAAAGTTGACAGCCGCTCGGGTGAAATTGCTGGAACCTTTGAAAGTGAACAGCTCTCTGATTCCGAAATGGGTGCCCATGAACCCCTAGAAGTCAAGGTTCAAGGAATTTTCTATGCTCGGATTGAGCCGACTGTATAACTTGGCAAGCTAGTCCTTGTGATTGCAGTGGTAACGATTACTAAGGGGTCAAGAGACCCCTTTTTGCTTGGTTGATAGATTAAGATGAGACTGGTTTTTTTTGGTACGCCTCAGTTTGCAGTCCCAAGCCTAAGGGGGCTAATTGGGCATCCAGAGATGGAGATCCTGGCAGTGTTGACCCAACCCGATAAACGCCGGGGTCGAGGTAGCCAGATTTTAGCTTCGCCGGTGAAGCAAGTGGCCCAGGCTCAGCAGATCCCGGTTTGGCAGCCTCAAAATATCAAAAAAGACCTGCAGGTTCTGGCTCAGTTGCGATCGCTCTCGGCAGATGCCTTTGTGGTTGTGGCCTATGGTCAGATTCTTTCTCCTGAAATCTTAGCCATGCCCCGCTTAGGCTGTATTAATAGCCACGGCTCCCTGTTGCCCGAGTATCGGGGCGCTGCCCCCATCCAGTGGGCGCTTCATCAAGGCGAAGCCCAAACCGGGATTACAACCATGCTCATGGATGCCGGGATGGATACCGGCCCGATGCTGCTCAAGGCGACTGTGCCAATTGATTTATTCGCCAACGCCCAAGATCTGGTAATCAACCTGGCAGCGCTCAGCCCCGACTTATTGATCAAAACCCTGCAACAGCTTGATCAACGGCAGCTAGAACCCACTCCCCAGGATGCCTCTGAGGCCACCTATGCCCCCTTGATCCAAAAGCCCGATTACCAGTTGGATTGGTCCCGGTCAGCAGTAGCGCTTCACAATCAGGTGCGGGGGTTTTATCCCAATTGTCTGACTCAGTTTCGCAACACAGCCCTAAAAATTACCGCGACGGTTCCCCTCCAGTCTGGGGTTCAACTGCCACCCGACTGGCAAGAGCTCACTACAGAAGCGTCTCAGCCGCCAGGGAGTAAAGGTACACCGGGGGAAGTGGTGGGAGTGATCAAGCAAGTTGGCCCTTTGATCCAAACTGGGACTGGCAGGTTGCTGCTGCGGGAGGTGCAACTGGCAGGCAAGCGGCTGCAATCAGGATCGGACTTTGCCAATGGGGTGCGGCTGGAAGTTGGAGACGCTTTGGCAGATAGTTAAAAGGTTCGATTTCTCAGGACCGAGGCAGGGGAATGGCTTCAAAGTGGCGGCAGCGATCGCAGGGTCCTTCAGGATTAACCGCACAGCGCAATAACTCAGAGCGGGCATTAAACCGGCAACTGGCATCGCCAATCACCCAGCAACCCTCCACTAAACTTCGCTCCCCTGGTCGGGCAGCAGCCTGAACATATAAAGCAATTTTTTGCAGCTGATAGCGTCCTGATTTAAGCTGATAACGATGGCGGCGCTCTAAAACAGCATAGGTTTTACCTTCAAGATCTAAGTAAGCCCCTGGTTGTGGTGTCCAATCGAGATAAATGCGTCCAACCAATTGTTGGGGTTGGATGAGCAGAACCTCTGTGGGCAGGGATGATGGCTCCATAGAAAATGTGATGCTGCCTACTTATGCTATCGCACTGGTCCAAGAGACTTTTACAAAATAAGTCTTAAAGTTAAGGGGTTTTTAAAGCTCGCCCCCGCCAGGTCCAGCCCCAACCGGTTTCAGTTTTAATCACTGAGGCGATCACAATCACGGCCATCAAGGTGCCGCCGATCCCACTCAGCCACCAGTAGCACGTCGGGATCTGTAACTGTTTCGCTTCCCACCGGCGCAGGCCATAGTGACCCCCAATGGCAAGAATGCCCAAGCCAACCGCCCACGCATTTTGAGTTGCCAAGGCCACCAGCAGACAGACCCAGGGTAGGGGATAGATAATCATCATACTCAAGGCTAAATATGCCATTGCCGGAAGATTGCGCCGGGAGCCAAGATAAAAGTTCTTTGTCCAGCCTTCCCAAAGCGCAGACCAGGAAGAATACATGCTTACCGCAATTAAATCGAGTCCGAGGACGTAGCGTAGGTTTAGCCCCTGGTGCTTGATGCATCGGGCTAACTCCACATCCTCAACCACCTGGTCCGCAACCCTCTGATGTCCGCCAATCTGTTCGTAGGCCGTGCGGCGAAACAGCATGAAGGGTCCGACAGCAAAGGCAACCTCTGTGATCGGGTCATTGACCTGGGAAAAACTAGCTGCCAGGCTCAGCACAGTCACCGCGATCGGTTGGACCAGCCATTCGGCTAAGCATCCACACCGAACCACCGGGGCACAGCTGAGCAAATCGGTTTGTTCCTGTTCTGCTTCAGCTAGAGCAGCTTCAATCGCCCCCAGTTGGAGCCGGACATCGGCATCCATAAACAATAGAAATTTACCTTGAGTCTGGGGAACGGCTTGGGCACAGGCCCAATTTTTGCCCACCCAGGTCTGGCCAGGGGGTCGGGGTTGACCGGGCAGAATGTTGAGACGAGGATCTTTGAGCTCTGCTTGCAGCCCTTGGGCGATCGCCAGGGTGTCGTCAGTCGATTGATCATCAACTACCCAGACCTCCAAGACTTCCGCTGACAGGGAGGTACTCTCTAAGAGGGCTTGTAGACACTCGGCAATGTTATCTGCCTCGTTATAAGCGGGAATTATCACTGAAATGCTGGCAGCCGACTTCGAGACAGTTCCAGGGACTAGCCGGGGAGCCGCTTGCAGGGCAGCTCGCAATCGCAGCCAATAGATTGCAATCCCTGTCAGGGCAATCAAGCCTAAAGTTATCAGAATCAATGGTTTGGAAGCTTTAAAGCAATCAATTTAGGGTGGTTTAACTGAGGGATCGGTTCCTGGAAAGGCTACCGGCGTTTGGACAACGGCAGCGTCTTAGCTTGCCAGTGACACTATTAAGTTAGGGGTGAACAGTTGAACGCTTTAGAAAGAATTTAGAATCAGTGCTTATAATCTGTACAGGAAAGTTTATATTTCGGCAAACCAGATTGCCAATTTGTCCTGTCTAGCTGAGAGATTTGCATGAAGCCCCAGATACTCGTCATTGACGACGACCCCGCCATCTATGAACTGGTCGCCATTAATCTGGAAATGGCTGGCTACGAAGTCACTCAGGCAATGGATGGCATTAAAGGCCAGGCTTTAGCGATGCAACTGCTGCCTGACTTAATTATGTTAGACCTGATGTTGCCGCAAGTCGATGGATTTACTGTTTGCCAGCGGCTCCGGCGGGACAAACGCACCGGAGACATCCCGATTTTGATGTTGACGGCCCTGAGCCAAACCCAGAAAAAGGTAGAAGGCTTAAATGCTGGGGCTGATGATTTTTTGACCAAGCCCTTTGAGCTAGAAGAAATGCTAGCGCGGGTACGGGCGCTCCTGCGGCGGGCTAATCGGATTCCCCAAGCAGCAAAGCACACCGAGATCTTAAGTTATGGTCCCCTGACCTTGGTTCCAGAGCGGTTTGAGGTGGTTTGGCTGGACCAGGTGGTAAAACTGACGCGGCTAGAGTTTGAATTGCTACATTGTCTCCTGCAACGTCATGGTCAGACTGTTTCTCCCAGCGAGATCCTCAAGGAAGTCTGGGGGTACGATCCCGATGATGATATTGAGACAATCCGGGTTCACGTGCGCCACCTGCGTACAAAACTAGAGCCGGACCCCCGGCACCCTTGCTACATCAAGACCGTTTACGGGGCTGGATATTGTTTGGAATTGCCTATCAGCCAGGAAGACATCGGGCTGCTGCCTAGAGATTCAACCAGGGATTTAACCAATATGATCAGGGTGGGACCTGATCCGGAAGGGATAGGTTAACCCGCTTCTTGAACTTCATTGATCGGAAAGCGATTTAGGAGTTGGATTGCCCGAGTGGCATTTTTCTGCAGTTCTGGGGATAGGTGCGGAACGTGGGGGATTTGGGACAACAAATCCAGGGTGCGGCGCAAAATCCGAACGATGTCCCCCTCATCGAGACTGGTATTGGCAAAAAGCTCCGGCCACTCTGTGCCTAAAGCCCACTGCTCAACCAAGCCAATCAACTCAAACTCTAGCCAAACCGGCAGAACGACCCCATGGCGGCGCTGGAGTTGAAACAACTGCCGGCGCAGCGATCGCAGATTGGCCAAGGCAGTTTCCACCGTCTCAGAGAGCTGATAGTGGGTCCAACTATCAGGACGGGAGACTTCGGTGACCAAACCCGCACAGGCTGCTGCCAGTTGGTGGGGGTCCAGATCATCTAGGGCTCCTGATTTGAGGGCCAACCCCAGCCACAACTCATTTTCACCGCGAATGGCTGCGGCTGCCTGCCCCAAGGGCGTAGGTGTGAGACCCTGGAGTCCGCCTAGGCTCTGCAAAATGTCAATCAAGGCCAGAAACGCTTGCCAGTGATGCTGAGATTGCTGCTCTAGCTTAGATTGGCGATCGCTAAGGTCTGTTTGTAACTTCAGTTCTCGCCGCTGCAGCCGCAGTAAGCTTTGATGATTGCCCCATTGATGGGCAGGATGGGCCTCTAGCTGAGCTGAAACCGCTGCCGTGCGCTGCTGCTGGGCAAAGACCTCTGGGGCTGGCTGCAGATCAAGGGGAGGAATTTGGCTGGCAATCGCTGCTGTGCTCTCGTTCCCGGCCCGTGACGGTCCTGGCTTTAAGATCATCTCCGCTGGCGGGTCTAGGTCTGGGGGCCATTGCTGGGTAGAGAGGGTTCCCTGTAACCCCAGGACATCGGTGGGCGTGACCACATACCAGCGGTTATTGTTGCCTAAACAGACCAGATAGGGAAATTGTCCCGACCCCGGAATCTGGTGGACCAACACAGCACTCAAGGGGGCTGAGCCTTTGCGGGCGGGTTTACCCTTAAGGCCAACTAAGGTGCCCGGCTCGGCATAGGCAATCACCATCGCCATTTCACTGGCCTGGGACTCCTCAGCCTGCCGTTGCAGAATCTTCAGGAGCCGTTGCTCCTCCTTGAGGCGCTCTCGGAGTTTTTGGTAACTGTTGAGGGCATTGAGATCCACAGCCTCCAGCTTGGCTTGCGTTTGGGCCAGATCCTGCCTAAGATCGGCTACCGCCTGCAGTTGAGGGGCCAGGTAGCGAGTTGCCAGGTACTGCCCAAAGCTGCGCTCAATTAAGTCTTTAGACTCTTCCAGGGTGTGAATCTGCAGCAGATTCAAGACCATGCCATAGCTGGGAGTAAATTGACTGATCAGCGGATCCGGCCCAGCGGTGGCCAGGTACACTGCCTCTGTTGCCCCTTCAAAGGGAGTTTGCACCGTTACCACATGACCTATTTTGTCCATTCCTCGCCGTCCAGCCCGCCCGGCCATCTGCAAAAACTCTGAAGGGGTCAACAGCCGATGTCCGCGGTCGGTGCGCTTGGATAAACTTGAAATCACCGTGGTCCGGGCGGGCATATTAATCCCGGCTGCCAAGGTTTCCGTGGCAAACACCACCTTAATTAGTCCTTGCTGAAATAATTCTTCCACCAATCCCTTCCAGGCCGGTAACATCCCGGCGTGGTGGGCGGCAATTCCCTGGTAAAGGGCCTCAACCTGCCCAGCCCGACCCGCCTCTGGGCTACGGGCTAAAAATTGATCCACCTGCTGCTTGAGGGCAATTGCCTCCTGGGGATTGAGCAGTTCCATGGCCCCCAGGGTTGCTACTGCTTGGTCACAGCCCTTGCGGCTAAAAATAAAATAAATTGCCGGTAGCATTTCCTGCTGCTGCAACCGCCGCAGGATAAAGCCCAAGCTCGGGGTTTCTGAGTGATTTCGGTGGCGATCTCCGCGACTGCGACTTTGTCTGCCCTGGGGTCGCAGGCGCGGATTAAGCTTGGTTTGAGTGCGGTCTAGGAGGGGAAACAGCCCCTTGGGGTTGCAAAAGTGAAACTGCAGGGGCACGGGCCGCTGCTGGGAGTAAATTAGTTCAGTTGCCCCGTGGACTTGATTGATCCAGTCGGTCAGCTGCTCCCCATTGGCCACCGTTGCTGACAGGGCCACGAGTTGAACGTCCGGGGGGCAGTAAATCACCGACTCTTCCCAAACGGTACCCCGCTGGCGATCGTTCATGTAGTGGCACTCATCTAAGACCACCACCGCCACTCCCTGTAAGGAGGTGCCCACCTGGCCAATCGGGGTGCCATAGAGCATATTGCGAAAAATCTCTGTGGTCATCACCAGCACCGGAGCTTGCCGCTCAATGGAGATGTCCCCGGTCAACAGGCCCACCTTCTGGGGCCCAAACTGAGTGCGAAAGTCGCGGAATTTTTGGTTAGAAAGGGCTTTGAGGGGGGTGGTATAAAAGACCCGCTTGCCCTGGGCCAAGGCCCGGTAAATCGCGTATTCACCAATCACGGTTTTGCCCGATCCAGTCGGGGCACTAACGACGATGGAGCGCTCTGCCTCTAGGGCTGCGATCGCTTGACGCTGAAAGTCATCGAGCTGAAACGGAAACAAACCATCAAAATCAGGCAAAGGGGTAGAAATCACGCAGACAAGTTCCAGACCGTGAGTTGATCATTTTGCCTAGGCAAAATTATCTTTATTCTAGTCTGCGGGCATTTCTTGACGATGGATGGCTGCAGAGATTGCCTGGG
>JBGTDP010000381.1:0-2400 GCA_041748255.1 Thermosynechococcaceae cyanobacterium
TTTGGGTTTCTAGACTTTTCTACCCTGGCCCAACGCCAGCATTTTTGCCAGGAAGAACTGCAATTAAACCGACGCCTTTCTCCTCAACTTTATTTAGCCGTTGTCCCCATTACCGGAGATCCATCTCAGTATCGGCTGACATCGGAACCCAATCCCCCTGGCGAGGTGGTAGAGTATGCAGTCCAGATGCGTCAATTTGAGCAAGAGCAGTTGTTCAGTCAACTGTTTGAGCGAGGAGAACTCAGCCTGGAGCAAATGCAGACCCTGGGCAAACTGGTGGCCTCTTTTCACACCTCAGCCGAGACCAGTGAAGAGATCCAAGCCTTTGGAGATGTGCAGGCGGTGCGGGCCGTGGCTGAGGACAATTACCAGAGCAGTTTGCCCTATGTCGGTCGGGCCCAAACCCAAACGCATCTGGCCCAAACCCAAGCGTTTACAGAGGAATTTTTCCAAACCCACAGTGAATGGTTTCAGCAGCGGCAAGCCGAAGGCAAGATCCGGGAGTGTCATGGAGACCTACACCTGAACAATGTATGTCGGTATCAAGATCAAATTCAGGTGTTTGACTGCATTGAATTTAATCAGGCCTTCCGCTGCATTGATGTGATCTATGACGCTGCGTTTATGGTCATGGATCTAGAGTTTCAGGGTTGCCCTGACTTGGCCAATGCCTTTTTAAATGCCTATCTAGAACAAACTGGAGACTATTGGGGAGCCGCACTTCTGCCCCTTTACTTGAGTATGCGCGCCTATATCCGTGCCAAGGTAGGTTCGCTGATGCTGGATGATCCGGGGATTCCAGAGGCTCAAAAGCAACAGGCCCAGGAGCGGGCTGCGGCCTATTACCACCTGGCCTGGCAGTATACCCAGCGATCGCCGGGGAAAATTTTCTTAATGTCCGGACTCTCCGGCTCCGGCAAGACAACTGTAGCCCGACAGGTGGCTCAGAAAATCAAGGCCATTCACATCCGCTCGGATGCGGTGCGCAAGCAATTGGCCGGGATCGACCTGGACCAACGGGGCGACCAGGACGGGGCTTATGGCAGTGGGATTTACAGCCTAGAAATGACCCAAAAAACCTACGATCGCCTGCTGGAGCTAGGGATTTTTCTGGCTCAACAGGGTCTGCCTGTGATTCTGGATGCTAAGTACGATCGGCAAGATCTACGGATCGATGCGATCGCTCAAGCCCAAGCAAACCACCTGCAAATTAACATCCTTCACTGCACAGCCCCAAGGGATATTTTAGAAGCCCGCCTCCAAGCCCGCCAAGGCGATATTGCCGATGCCACTGCTGATCTATTGGCAGACCAACAACAGGCGGCAGAGGCATTTTCTGAAGCTGAACATACCCATGTTCAAACCATTAAGACAGATCAACCCGTTCAATCCCAGTTAGAGGCCATGCTTGGCTAACAATAAACAGTTGTCCTTTGGGACGAGCTGGTAAGACTGCTTTGCTCAAATGAGGAATTTTACGACTAAAGACAGACTGCAACACAAGAACTGGCAATTATGATAAAAAACGTAATATGAATTGTTGAGAAACGTAAACTATGACTTCCCCAACTCCTCCCAACCCTTCCGTGGCTAAGGCTTACAACGATAAAGATCGCAATGCCTTTTTGTTTGGCTTTAATCCTCAGGCTGAACTTTGGAACGGTCGCTTGGCCATGATTGGCTTTCTGGCCTATTTACTTTGGGATTTAGCTGGCTATAGTGTTTTGCGGAATGTGCTTCACCTAATGCCTAGCCTGGTCGTCCTTCCTCAATAGTTGATAGAATTTGAACCTTCAGTCCGACTAGTCGTTTGATTAGGGCTGCTAGTCGGCTTTGGTTCGTTCAGGTAAGGAGCAAAGGGAAACATAAACATAAGCTTTAGGGCTGATTCATTCACGAAAGGCATCAGGGAGTAATTGGTTGATTCAGAGTAGCTTGGTATCACCACAACCCAATTCCGGGTTAAAAGCGATAAAAGACAGTCGGGGGATTCTAATTGCCCTGGCAATTTTGAGTCTTTGGGCAATCAGCTCCGGGGTGTTTCTGTTTGCCTTAGATCTATCTCAGATATCACCCATTTTGATTTTGCCCTTGATTCTTTGGCAAACATTTGTCCAAACAGGGCTGTTTATCACCGGTCACGATGCCATGCATGGGGTTGTCTTCCCTGGGAACCGGCGGGTGAATGACTTTATAGGCCGGGTCGTAGTCATGGCCTACGGTCTGTTTTCTTACTCAAAACTATTAGACAAGCACTGTCAACACCATCGCCATCCGGCAAGTGATCTGGACCCTGATTTTCATCCCTCAGACTCCCAAAACTTTTTTGCCTGGTACTTTCAGTTCATGCGCCGATACTGGGGCTGGTCCCAGACGATTGGAATTTTAACCTTGTTACCC
>JBGTDP010000382.1:0-2531 GCA_041748255.1 Thermosynechococcaceae cyanobacterium
GTAAACTTGCTTGTATGACTTTTAACTGACTATTTTATGAGACAGCAATCTTCAGGATGGATTGAGCAGTGTATGCGCTTTGGGTATGCTGCCAAAGGTTTTGTCTACGCGGTAGTCGGCATTCTGGCAGCCCAGGCAGCCATTGGTGGGGGTGGTAAGACAACCAATACCAAAGGCGCTCTCAAGACAATCGTCACCCAGCCCTTTGGAAAAGTCTTATTGGCTCTAGTGGCGATCGGCTTAGTTGGGTATGTGCTGTGGCGGTTTGTGCAGGCAATTCAGGACCCAGAGAATAAGGGAACCGATGCTAAGGGTCTGATCACTCGCCTAGGCTATGGATTCAGCGGTATCGCCTATGCAGATTTAGCTTTAAGTGCAGCCCGGCTTGTCTTTGGTTCAGGGGGGGGCAGCAGTGGCGGCAGCTCGACCCAAACTTGGACTGCTCGCCTGCTTGCTCAACCCTTTGGTCAATGGTTAGTGGGGACAGTCGGGGCAATCGTAATCGCCATTGCTGGCTATCAATTTTATCGAGCCTATAGTGCCAAGTTCCGTAAAAAACTCAAGACCCATCAGATGAGCCGCACCGAGCAAACCTGGGCCACTCGCGTTGGTCGCTTTGGTTTAGCGACCCGAGGGATAACCTTCTTAATCATTGGCTGGTTTTTGATTCAAGCCGCCCTTCAGGCCCAAGCCCAAAAAGCTCGGGGATTGGGGGGAGCCTTAGAAACGCTAGCTCAGCAGCCCTATGGTCCGTGGCTGCTGGGAATTGTGCGCTGGGGTTAATTGCCTACGGGATTCATATGGGAGTCCAGGCCCGGTATCGGCGGATGCAGACCTCATAAACCCTGTCTGAATTAGTGTTGTCAATGTAGAGCTCTAGTTTCCGGTGTTATCTCCTGCTGAACGAATTATTGTCCCCCTGGATGTTGCTGACCAAGCAGCGGCGATCGCTCTGGTGGAAAAACTGCCCCAGGTTCAATTTTGGAAGGTGGGGCTGGAGCTGTTTGTCAGTAGTGGACCCGCCATTCTTGAAGATCTCAAAGCCCAGCAAAAGCGAGTGTTTTTAGATCTCAAATTGCACGATATTCCCAACACCGTTGCTGGGGCTTGCCGCGCTGCCGCCCGCTACGGCATTGACCTACTCACCATTCATGCCACCGCCGGCAAAGCTGCCCTTCAAGCCAGTCAAGAAGCTCTGGAAGCAGGGGCAAGCCAAGCTGGTTTGGCCCCACCGCAACTGATTGCAATTACTGTTTTGACCAGTCTTTCGGGGCGAGATTTAGCCCTTGATCTTAAAATCCCCATAGAGCTACCGGAGTATGCCCTCCAGATGGCGCTGCTGGCCCAAACCAGTGGTTTAGGCGGGGCAGTGTGTTCCCCCCAGGAGGTGGCCCAGTTGCGAGAGGTTTGTGGCCAGGAATTTCTACTTGTCTGTCCTGGGGTGCGGCCTGCTGGCTCTCAGACAGGCGATCAGCGGCGATCGCTGACCCCGGCAGCAGCGATTAAAGCCGGAGCTGATTATCTGGTGATTGGCCGGCCAATCACCACGGCTGAGAATCCGGGGGCGGTGTTTGATCAAATTTGTCAGGAACTCGAAACAGTTTTATGAGAGGGGGCTTCCAGCAGAAACTGGTTCAGAGACTTGGTTTTCTGAGCAGTTTATGGCTGGGGGTGTTTCCCGTTCACACCTCCCTAGCCAATCCAGTAAACATGCAAAGCAGTGAGGCAAAAACTGGCTTAGACCAACAAAGGGAGGTTAGTCAGCCCCTGCGATCGCAAAAGGCCCTTCCCAATCAACCACAAAACCAAGCGGGCCTTTCTCCGCCAGCAGCTTGTCCTCAAGATTTAGGAACCTTGACCACTCAACTACTACTGGATCTGCCCAGCTACGCCAATCGTGCCAACACCACCCTGACAATCCCCAACAACTACGTAATTGTTGCCAGCCAGCCTGAATTTAAGCCCCTGCGTCTAGGACCGGGGCAGCGGGCTGATAGGGTAGAAAACCCTGTAGATACTCAAGATCCCTATCAGGTGTTTTTTACGACCCTAGTGCGTAGTTATCAACACAAAGGGTCAATACTGTTACAGCAGTACCACTGGCTATTTCTCACCCGTGCTGATAGTGGTTGGCGACTGTCAATGTTGTACTCGATTATCGGTCCCTACCAAACAGAAGGTCCCCCCTTGCCACCTAGAGATAGCAGTGAAGGCAGTTTAGCTCAAGCGATTCGGACCTGGCTGCGGGATTGCCGATTTTCCCCAGCAGATTAATCCTCCCTGGTAAGTAGAACTCTGAAATAGTTCTCTGAAGCGGGATAAACCAGGAATGGTGGTTTTAACTGGACTGCCGCAGTTCTTTGAGTAGGATTCAGGAACGCTGATCTGATCCAGCAGACATTAGTTCGTCTAACTTGGTGCGTACCAAGCGAATATCTTGCCACATTAGCCACTTGGGACTCCCTTGGTCTCGGGAGGGATTTCGCAGCAAGTAGGCCGGATGCAAGATCGGCATACACAGCCGTCCTTCC